>JBKPQM010000192.1:0-9106 GCA_046734095.1 Actinomycetota bacterium
CCCCATAGCTCGGCACACGCGACGAGTGCGGCAGCGGCGTCCGCGGATCCTCCGGCCATGCCACCGGCCACCGGGATGGCTTTGGTGATCTCCAGCCGGACGTTGGGCGCGACGCCGGCGTGCTCGGCGAGCAGGCCGGCCGCCCGCCACGCCAGGTTGCCCGAGTCGACCGGGACGCCGGCCGCCTCGCCGGCCACGGCGACGGACAGCTGCGCGGCCGGGGACGCCACGACGACGTCGAACAAGTCGACGGCGTGGAAGACGGTCACCAGTTCGTGGAAGCCGTCCGAACGTAGCGGCCCAACACCCAGATGCAGGTTCACCTTGGCGGGCACGCGGACGACGACGGGCACGTCGCCGACAGTAGCGTTGCCCGCATGCGCCGCCTCATCTCATCGGGCTCGACGTTCGAGGAGCAGATCGGCTATTCGCGGGCTGTGGTCGACGGCGAATGGGTGTTCGTCTCGGGGACGACGGGATTCGACTACGCGACGATGACGATCTCGCCCGACGTGGTCGAGCAAGCGACGCAGTGCGTGCGCAACATCGAGGCGGCGCTCGCCGAGGCCGGCGCCACGTTCGGCGACATCGTCCGGGTGCGGTACCTCTTGCCCGATCGGACCGACTTCGAGCGGTGTTGGCCGCTGCTGCGGCAGTATTTCGGAGACGTCCGGCCGGCGGCGACGATGATGCAATGCGGACTGTCCGACCCGCGCATGGGTATCGAGATCGAGGTAACCGCCCGGCGTTCGACGTGATCTCGCGGTCCCGGTAACCTGTCGGGGTTGCCCCCCGGCGAGGGAACGCCGCTTCAACCGGCGGCGGTTTCCGTGATCGACGCGGTGTCGTCTCGCGGCGTTCCGCGACGGAGCGACACCGCGAAACGTCCAGATCAAGCTGTAGAGGAGCACTGTCGTGTCCGAGGTCCGCCTATCGGCCGAGCCGCGTACCGAGTTCGGCAAGGGCGGCGCCCGCCGCACCCGTCGTGCGGGCAAGATCCCCGCTGTCATCTACGGCCACGGCGAGGCGCCGCGCCACGTGTCGCTGCCCGCTCGGGAGTTCAGCCACGCCATCCGGCAGGGCGGGGCCAACGTGCTGCTCACTCTCGACATCTCCGGCACCTCCCAGCTCGCGATTCCGAAGGCGATCCAGCGGCATCCGATCAAGGGCGTGTTCGAGCACGTCGACCTGCTGGCCGTGCGCCGGGGCGAGAAGGTCACGATCGACGTGCCGCTCACAATCGTTGGCGAGATCGCCCGGGGCGGCTTGCTCGCCCAGGAGAACACCACGGTCAGCATCGAGGCTGAGGCAACGAACCTGCCGTCTGAGATCGAGGTGGACATCGAGGGCCTCGAGATCGGCTCGCACGTCACCGCCGGCGACCTCAAGCTGCCGTCCGGGTCCGCGCTCGACACCGATCCCGAGCAGATTCTGGTGTCGATCCAGGAGGCTCCGACCGCTGCCGAACTCGAGGAGGCGATCGAGGGCGAGGTCGAAGAGGCGGCCGAACTTGCGGCCGAACCGGCTCCGGCCGAGGCCGAGAGCAGATCCGAATAGCACGTGCGGTGGCCTTCGCGGTCGTCGGCGTCCGACGATCGGCAGCTTGTCGTGGGCCTGGGCAATCCCGGGCCGCGCTACGCAGGAACCCGTCACAACGTCGGGTTCCTGGTGGTTGATCTGCTCGCCCAGCGCATGGGCGGGCGGTTCAAGGCGCATCGCGGGCGCGCCGACGTCGTCGAGGGACGCCTGGCCGGCGTTCCGGTTGTGCTCGCCAAACCCCGGTCGTACATGAACGAGTCGGGCGGCCCGATCGTCGCGGTGTCCCGCTTCTACAAGGTGCCGGTCGATCGCCTGACGATCGTGCACGACGACCTGGATCTACCTTTCGGGACGCTGCGACTCAAGCGGGGCGGCGGCGATGGCGGCCACAACGGGCTGCGCTCGGCGACGGCAGCACTCGGCAGTCGTGAATACGCACGGGTACGGTTTGGGATCGGCCGCCCGCCTGGACGGCAAGATCCGGCCGACTACGTGCTGCGCGACTTCTCCGCGGTCGAGCGCAAGGAGCTGGGCTACCTCGTCGATCGGGCCGCCGACGCGGTCGAAGCGCTGCTCGCGGACGGCCTGGAATCCGCGCAGAACAAATTCAACGACTGACGCTAAACGACAAAGGGTTAGACCAGGGTCAGTCCGGCGTGGCGGGCCTCGTGGTCGAGTAGCCACCGCTTGGCGTCCAGCCCGCCGCCGTACCCCGTGAGTGACCCGTCGGCTCCGATCACGCGATGGCACGGGACGATGATCGGGATCGGGTTCTGCCCGTTCGCGACGCCCACGGCGCGCGCGCCGTCGGGATGCCCGATCGAGGCGGCGATCTTGCCGTAGCTGGTGGTCTCGCCGTACGGGATGCCCATCAGCGCCTGCCACACCAGCGTCTGGAACGAGTTGCCGCCCCCGTTCAGCGGCAGGTCGAACTCCTGCCGGGTGCCGGCGAAGTACTCGCCGAGTTGCCCCCGGATGTCGTCGAACGCCGCGTCGTCGCGCCTCCACTCATCGCGGATCCGCCGCGGGTAACGCGAGCGCGGCAGATCCAGGCCCGTGATGCCGCCGTCGTCGCGAGTGGCGAGCATTTCGCCGAGTGGTGACTCGATATGCGTGTACTTCACGTCAAGATCCTCCACAGTTGATGCGTGGCGTAGGAACGCCAGGGCGCCCAGTCCGGACGGCCGTCAGATAGCTCGATGTCAAGGGATTGCGCGGCCTGGCGGACGCCGAGATCGCTGGCCAGCAAGACGTCGGGATCGCCGATGGCCCGCATGAGCAGGTAGTCGGCCGTCCACGAGCCGATGCCCGGGATAGCGAGCAGTGCCGCCCGCGTCTCGATTCGGTCGGCCCCCGGGTCGAGCCGCAATCCGTCCGCAGCCACCGCCGCGGCCACGGTACGCAGGGTGGCTGTACGTCTGCGCGGCATCGGCAGCGTCCCCGGGTCGGTATCGGCGAACGACTCGGCGGACGGGAACAACCGCCACTCGTCGAAGACCGATTCGCCGAAGGAGTCGGCGAGGCGCCCGAGCAGCCGCCGCGCCCCGCCGACCGAGATCTGCTGGCCGACGATCGCCCGCACCGCCATCTCGAATCCGTCAGCCGACCCGGGTGAACGCAGCCCGGGGTGCTTGCGCGCGAGCGGCGCCAGGTGGTGATCCGCCTCGAACGCCGCGTCGACCGCGACCGGGTCAGCGTCGAGGTCCAGTAGCCGGCGGACCCGCGCCACCGCGGTGATGAGATCGCGTTGATCGGTCAGCTGCAGCCGGCAGCGGACATAGCCGCCACCATTGCTCAGCGACACCAACGCCGGTCCGCCGGGCAGCCGCAGTGTGCGCGTGAACGTTTCGCCGTCGAATGCTTCCACGCCGGGAATCGCCCGAGCAGCCAGGAATTCCAGGGTGGCGCCGAGATCCATCGGGGGACGGTACGGCAGTCGCAGGTCGAGCACGCCGGGCGACGTCGGACCCCGATCGAGCCGGGCAGCGCGCAAGGCCGTCGGGGTGGTCTCGAACACCGCCTGGATCGTCTCGTTGAACTGCCGCACGCTCGCGAATCCCGCGGCGAAGGCGACGTCGGATGCGGGCAAGGAGGTCGTCTCCAGCAGAATGCGCGCCGTCTGGGCGCGTTGCGCCCGGGCGAGAGCGAGCGGTCCAGCGCCGACTTCGGCGACCAGGGCCCGGTGGACCTGCCGTTCCGAGTAGCCGAGCCGGGCGGCCAGTCCCGGAACGCCTTCGCGATCGAGCACCCCGTCGCGGATCACGCGCAGGGCCCGTCCGGCCAGGTCACCCCGCACATCCCACTCCGGCGAGCCTGGGGATGCGTCCGGGCGGCACCGTTTGCAGGCGCGGTAACCCGCGCGCTGCGCGGCGGCGGCGCTCGGATAGAACGTGACGTTCTTGCGTCGCGGCGTGATGGCCGGGCAGGACGGCCGGCAGTAGATGCCCGTCGTGCGGACAGCGGTGTAGAACCAGCCGTCGAAGCGGGCGTCTCGTCCCTGGACGGCGCGATAGCAGGTGTCGGCGTCTGGTATCACGCTGTCCAGTCTGCCAACCGCCACCGACAATGACTGGCGGTTTTCGGACGCGGCGACTAGCCGGTATTGCGTAGGCCGGCGGCCACCCCGTTGATCGTCAGCAGCAGCGCCCGGCGCAGCTCCGGCGACACCGACGAGTCGTCGGTCCGAACCCGCGCCAGCAGGTCGACCTGCAGGTACGAGATCGGGTCGAGGTAGGCGTCGCGCACCCGGAACGTTCTTTGCAGCAGGGGTGAATTGTCGAGCAGTTGAGCTTCGCCGCTGATCCGCATCAGCTCGGCGACGGTCAGGTCATGCTCGGCGCGCACCACGTCGAACAGGCGGCGCAACGGTTGGGGGACGAGTGACGAGACGTAGTGCTCGGCGACCCCCAGATCGGTCTTGGCCAGCGTCATCTCGACGTTGGAGATGAACGTCCGGAAGAAGTTCCACTCGCCGTGCATCTCCTTGAGCACGTCGTCCAACCCGGCCTCGCGCGCGGCCTTCAGGCCGGAGCCGACGCCGAACCAGCCGGGCACGATCTGGCGGGACTGCGTCCAACCGAACACCCACGGGATCGCCCGCAGCCCCTCGATGCCGCCCCCGGACGACGGCCGCCGGGCCGGCCGCGAGCCGATGTTGAGCGACCCGAGCTGCTCGACCGGCGTCGACGCGATGAAGTACGCCGGCAGGTCGGCGTCGTCGATCAAGGCCCGATACGTATCAAATGCGGCGGTACTGACGACATCCATCGTGGCGTCCCACTGCGTGAGTTGGGCCGCAGGTTGCCGCGGCGCGACGTGCAGCGTGGACGCCTGCAGGACGGCCGCCACGGTCAACTCGAGGTTCTCCCGGGCCAGAGCCGGCAGCGCGTACTTGTCGCTGATCACCTCGCCCTGCTCGGTGAACTTGATCTCGCCGGCGAGGACACCCCAAGGCTGGGCGAGGATCGAGTCGTAGGTCGGCCCGCCGCCGCGGCCGACCGTCCCGCCCCGGCCGTGGAACAGGCGCAACCGCACGCCGTGCCGGGCCGCCACGTCGCGCAAGATGCGCTGGGCCTTGTGGATCTCCCACTGCGACGTGGTGATGCCGGCCTCCTTGTTCGAGTCGGAGTAACCGAGCATCACCTCCTGGACGTCGCCCCGCAGCCGGACTATCAGCCGGTAGGTCGGGTCGGACAGCAGCTCGTCGAGCACCTCCCCGGAGCGCCGCAGCTCCTCGACCGTCTCGAGCAGCGGTACGAACCCGATGCGCGCGAAGCGGCCGGCCGGCCCGGCGCCGTGCACGTCGATCAGGCGCGCCTCGCGCGCGAGCACCGCCGCCGCCAGGATGTCGTCGGCCCCCCGCGTCATCGACACGATGTAGCTCTCGATCACCTCCGGGCCGTACGTGTCGAGCGCCTTGCGGATCGTCGTGAACACCTCGAACGTCTTGGCTCCGGCCTCGTCCAGCGGCGGTGGCGTCTGGCTGAGCGGCCGGCGCGACGCCAGCTCGCGGGACAGCAGCCGAAGCCGGTAGTCGCGCGGCAGGTCGGCGTAGAGCCACGTCTGCTCGACGAGACGGTCGACGAGCTGGCCGACCGCGTAGTGGTGGGCATCGGCGTGCTCGCGGATGTCCATAGTCGCGAGGTGCAGCCCGAACACGGCGACCGTGCGCTCGACGCGCGCCAGCAACCCGTCCGCGATCAGGCCGCCCGCGTGAGCGCGGAGCGAGGCACCGATCAGCGACAGGTCGGCGAGCAACTCGGCCTTGTCGAGGTAGTCGCGTCCCGGCTGATGGAAGGCGCCGGTGTCGATGCGGGCGGTCGTGTTCGCGATCTTGGCGTTCATGCACGTGAGTTTGAGCCGGTACGGCTCGGTGGCGTTGAGCGTGATCAGACGCGGATCGACTTCGGGCAGTGCGGTCAGATCCGCCTCAAGTGAGTCGGTCAGCTCCGCCGTGGTGTCGACGATGGTGGTCGAGGACGACAGCTCGGCGATGAGCCCATCGAGAGCGCGCGTCACCGCACGAGCCGCGACATGGTGCTGCAGGCGTAACACCTCGCGGGTGGCCTCGGCCGTGACATTGGGGTTGCCGTCGCGGTCGCCTCCGATCCAGGTCCCGAACGTCAGCGGCGCGACCCCCGGCCGCAGCGCCGCGCCGTGCCGTTCGAGCTCGGCGGCCAGGTCGTCGAGCAGGCCCGGCATCGTCTCCTCGTCGAGCTCCTGCAGGTAATAGACGACGTTGCGCGCCTCGTCGACCGGGGTTGGACGCTGCTGGCGCAGTTCGTCGGTCTGCCAGATGAGGTCGATCACCTCGGCCAGAGCGCGATCCTGTCGAGCGCGCTCCTGGGATGCGGGCGCCGTCGGCGTGGCCAGCGCATCGGCGACGCGGCGCAACTTCGTCAGGATGGAACGGCGGCTCGCCTCGGTCGGATGCGCGGTGAACACCGGACGAACAGCCAGGGTCGCGACCGCCTCGGCCAGCTGTCCGGGGCCGAGCTCGGCCGCGACGGCGGCCACCGAGCTGGCCAGCCAGCCCTCGTCGGCGTGACGGCGGCGCAGGCTGCGCACCCGGTGCACCTGTTCGGCGACGTTGGCCAGGTGGAAGTACGCCGCGAACGCCCGGACCAGAGCGGATGCCGTGTCGATGGGCAACCCGGCGAGCAGCCGGCGCACCTCGTCGCGGGCGCGGTCGCCGCCTGGTTCCTTGCTCTGCTTAGTGAGCGCGCGGACGCGCTCGACCAGATCGAGGAGATCCTGATCGACCTGGCGGACCAGCGACTCGCCCAGCAGGGCGCCGACGCGTCGGACATCGGCCCGCAGATCGGAGTCGTCGATGTCGATATCGGGCGCGCTCGAGAGTGCTTCGTCCACGTCTGAATTCTCCCGCACCCAAATGTGGACGCTGATGCGGTTCACCCTGCTGGCTCCGTCGGAACCCGCTGGGCTCGTTCACGGGTTGTAAACAAGCACTCTCCTGGCGGTGACTAAGAATGGTCACAACCTGCCGACCTGGCGCGGTTTCGCGTTTGGACTTCCCAACGGCTCACCACACACGCTATAAACGTGCGGTCAAGTCGTCGGCCGGGGGGCAACGGCGTTTTGATCGTCGACCACCCTTGCCGGTGTTCGAATCGGGGGCCGTCGTGCGGATCTTCGGATCCGCACGGCGTGAAATCGGGGGGCACATGCGCAACGGTGGCCGCGAGGCCGCCGACGGGGGAGAGCACGGGCCACACGCTGGTCTTGTTGTGCTCACCGCACCGTCGGTTGGCACTTCGCTGCGGGCGGCGGACGAGCAGGTAACGAGTTTCGGGCCGGTGCATCTTGCGCGGCATCGCGCGACCGCGCACGCGCGAACCCGGGCGCGGTGGATGCGTCGATACCAGCACCTACTGGTCGCCGTCGACCTGGTCGCGGCCAGCATTGCCGTCGCCGTCGCATTTATCGTCCGGTTCGGCATACCGAACGCGGCCGTCAATCTGCGGATGTATGCGATCGTCGGCATGGTCATGCCATTGGCGTGGGTGGCCGTTGTCGCCATGAACCGGGCCTACGAAGGCCGGTTCGTCGGCGCCGGCCCGGCGGAGTTCGACCGCCTGTTCAAGGCGTTCTTATACCTCACAGCACTGGTGGCAATCGTTTCCTACGCCTCGCACGTCGAGATCGCCCGGGGGTTCGTCGTCGTCGCCTTGCCCCTGGCGCTTCTCTTCGACATGGTCGGGCGCTACGGCGCGCGCAAATACCTGCATCGGCGGCGCGCCGAGGGACGAGCGATGACCTCGATGCTGCTCGTCGGCACCGGCCAGGCGATAGTTGACTTCGCCGCGCTGGTCAGTCGCGACCAATACGCCGGCATGCGGGTGGTCGGCGCCTGCGTGCCGACCGAGTTCATCGACGACGCGGACACGCGGCGGCTTCTCCACGGGGCCGGCATCGAGCTGCTGGGCGATGTCGACTCGGTGCTGCGCGCCGCACGGTCGAGCCATGCGGACACGGTGGCCATCGTCGCGTCGGCGGCGATCGGGCCCGAGCGGGTGCGCTGGATCTCTTGGCAGCTCGAAGGCAGCGACGTCTCGCTGGTGATCTCGCCCGGACTGATGGAGATCGCCTGGCCCCGCCTGCACATCCAGCCGATGGCCGGCCTGCCGCTCGTCCACGTCGAGGAGCCGGAGTTCACCGGATTCCGGCGCGTCCTCAAAGAGGCCTTCGACCGCGTCGTCGCTGGGCTAGCGCTGATTCTGCTTGCCCCGGTTGCGCTGGCTGTTGCCTTGGCCGTGGGCGTGTCGACCCGAGGTCCGGTGTTCTTCCGCCAGACGCGCGTCGGTCGCAACGGGAAGCTGTTCCGGATGGTCAAGTTCCGCTCGATGTACGTCGACGCCGAGCAGCGACGCGCCGAGCTGGAATCCCGCAACGTCAACGCCGACGGCCTGCTCTTCAAGGTGCGCAACGACCCGCGCATTACCCGGGTGGGCCGGCTGATCCGCAAGTACTCCCTTGACGAGTTGCCGCAGTTGTTCAACGTGGCCTTCGGCCACATGTCGCTCGTCGGTCCGCGTCCGCCGCTGCCGGCCGAGGTGGCCAAGTACGGCGACGACATGCGCCGGCGTCTGCTCGTCAAGCCTGGCATCACCGGGCTGTGGCAGATCAGCGGTCGCAACGACCTGACCTGGGAGGAGACCAAACAGCTCGACCTGCGCTACGTCGAGAACTGGTCACTGGGCACCGACCTGATGATCTTGTGGAAGACGCCATCCGCCGTGGCCAGGGCATCAGGGGCCTATTGAGTGGCCCCGTCAACGTCGCGACAGGCAAGCGGTCACGGACCGCCTGCCTGGGCGTGCGTGCAGATGTGGCAGTCGAGGTCCGCGGGCCGCTCCGCCGCCCGCGACACGACGGCGCCGCAGCGGCAAACCCATCCCGCCGGGCGAGCAGGATTGCCGAGCACGAGTTGATGGGGCGCGACGTTCTTGGTCACCACCGCGCCGGCTCCGACCAGGCAGTGCTCGCCGAGCTCGGTGCCGCAGACGATCGTCGCGTTGGCACCTACCGATGCCCCGCGGCGTACGAA
>JBKPQM010000193.1:0-5467 GCA_046734095.1 Actinomycetota bacterium
ATCGTCGAGTGCATGGACGCCGGAATCTTTGCCAAGGGCGATCCGCTTCCGATCGCGCTGGAGTTGTGGGCGGCTGCGCACGGCATTGCGTCCATGCTGATCGCGAAGCCGTACCTGCCGTGGGGCGATCCCGACAAGGTCAGCGAACGGGTGCTGCGCGCCGCGGCGATAGGGCACGCCGTCGCTGATCTGATCGGCGACCCGGATCCGGCTCAGTTCACAGCCTGGCTGCGCAATCAGCCGGCGGGCTGAACGCGTCCTTCCAACTTCGTCGAGAGCACAACCGTGGTGCGGGTGCGGCTGACCCCCTTGATGCGGTTGAGCGTGCCGATCATCTGCTCCAGGGCAGCAATGTCGGCGATCCGCACCTTTACTACATAGGACACCTCGCCCGCGACGGACCAGCAATCCTCGATCTCGGGCACGTCGCCCAAGTCCTCCGCGACAGCGTCCATATCCGAGTTGTCGCTGAGAAATATCCCGATCAGCGCGCTCATCGAGTAGCCGAGCGACTCGGGCGCGACCGTGGCGTGATACCCGGCGATGACTCCGGCTGCCTCAAGTTTGCCCACTCGCTCGTGCACCGCCGGCGCGGACAATCCGACGACGCGGGCCAGCTCGGCGAACGTCGCGCGTCCGTTGGCGCGGAGCGCGTCGAGCAGTTTTCGATCAACGGCGTCCACTAGGAGGTCGCTGAGTAATGCCGCTCGTCGCGAGCCGCGTTCAGGTGTGCGAGATGCAAGGCGGAGGAGGAGCCCATAGCCGTAGCTATGGGCGACGACGACAACGCAGCAGATCGTGCGCCTGGGCGTCGCGCAGCAGAGCAGTGCATTGTTCAGCGACCTCCTAGGTCAGTCTGGCACGGTCGCATCGCTTCGCGCGGTGCCGATCTCGCCGGTCCAGCGGGTGAGCAGATCATGCTTCACACGCAGCACGTCGAGCACTTTGCCCGCGACGAAATCGACTAGCTGCTGGACGTTCGTCGGGGCGCCGTAGAAGCCCGGACTCGCCGGCAGCACAACCGCCCCGGCGTCATGCAGGTCCAGCATGTGTTGCAGGGTCGAGCGCGGGTAGGGCGCCTCGCGCGGAACCACGACAAGTGGACGCCGCTCCTTGAGTGTGACGTCGGCAGCCCGCTGCAGCAGATCCTTCGACAGGCCGATCGCGATACCCGCTAGCGAGGCTGTGGATGCCGGCACGACCACCATGCCTTTCGCGGGGTACGAGCCGGATGCGGGGCCTGCACCCAGGTCGCCGGCCGGCCAGTAGGCGACGTCGCCCGGTTCGCGTCCCAGCCACTCGGTCAGATCGTCGCGCCAGTGCGCGTCCCGGAAGGACACGCCTGTCTCGTCCAGCAAGGTCAGCCGGGCCGCCCGGGAGACGACCAGGTCGACCGGCTCGACCGCGTCGAACAACGCGGCGAGCAGGGCGCGGGCGTACGGCGTGCCCGACGCCCCGGACACGCCGACCACCCATGGCCGTCTCGTCCGCGGTTCGCCGGCAGTCATCGGCCGAGGCCGTGGGTTACCAGGTCGGCGACGGTGAACGCGAACAGGCCGATGCCGATTACGCCGTTCGCAGTGAAGAAGGCCCGATTCACCCGGGACAGATCATTAGCCCGGACGATGCCGTGCTCGTAGATCAGCACCACCGCGGTGAGCCCCAGGCCGAGCCACCACAGCCAGCCCAGGCCTGCGGCCGCGCCGAACCAGACGAACGCGGCGAACGTCCCGACGTGCACGGCGGTCGAAGTGCGCAGGGCAGCGGGGATGCCGAACCGGGCCGGGAACGAGCGTGAACCGATCCGGCGGTCGACCTCGGCGTCCTGGCACGAGTAGATGAGATCGAAGCCGGCGATCCAGGTGCCGACGGCGAGGCCCAGCGCGAACGAGATCCAGCTGATGTGTCCGGTCACTGCCAGCCACGCCCCAATCGGGGCCACCATCTGGGCCAGCGCGAGCAGCACCTGCGGGAAGTCGGTGAACCGCTTGCCGTACGAATAGAGGACGAGCAGGGCGACGGCCACTGGCGCCAGCGCCAGGCACAGCCAGGACAGGGCGGCGGCGCTCGCCAGGAAGATCACCAGCGCGACGATCGTGCCGGTCCACGCCGCGCGCAGCGTCATCGCCCCGGTTACCAGTTCGCGCTTGGCGGTGCGCGGGTTCAACGCGTCGTATTTGCGGTCGAGAATCCGGTTGGCGCTCATCGCCACCGTCCGGGCCGACACCATCGCCACCGTGATCAGCAGCAGCTGCCCCCAATGCACCGACCGCGTCTGTCGCCACATCGCAGTGAGCGCGGCGATATAGGCGAATGGCAGCGCGAAGATCGAGTGCTCGATCATCACCAGCCGCAAGAACGCCCGCACCCCGGCGCGCGGCTCGTCCGCGAGCTGATCCACCACGTTGGGAAGCCTAGCGAGCGGGACCTGTAGGTCTCCTCCATCGGGGCGCTAGGTCGGTGCTCGGCGGTGGCTACTTCGGCTCGTCCGGCGTTGTCTCGGCCCTTGCCCCGGGCCTCCCTTCTCGGCGTGCGCCCTCCGTCCGTCCTCCTCGGCGTGCGCCCTCCGTCCGTCCTCCTCGGCGTGCGCCTTTCCCTCTTCCCTCCGGTGATCAAGAAGGCGAAGTGGTTGCTAGCCCAGCCACTACGCCGCCTTGATCACGCAGTAGTGCTTGTCCGCCGTGATCGAGGACGGTGATCAACTGGGGCGTGGCCGCAATCCACAGGGTCCCCGCTTATCCACAGGTTCGGTTGAAACAACCCGAGAACCGCCTTACACCTATCAAACTCACCCGATGCGCACAGATGTTCCCCGAGTGGTGACCACTCCCATCGCGCGGCAGCTCGGCATGACGCGGGCAGAGGTCCGCCATGGCATAGCCCGCCACGGCTGGCGGCCGCTGGCCCGCGGGGTGGTGCTCACCGCCCCCGGCGATCCGACTCGCGCTGACTGGGCGCTTGCCGGACTCGCCGTCGCCGGGCTCGGAAGCGCTCTCAGCGGGTGGGACGCACTGCGCCTGCTTGGGCGCGGAGTAGCCGCTCGGACCCCGCCGCGCGATGATGTGCTCATACTCGTGCGGCACGGCACGAATCATCGATTCGGCGCCGCCCGCATCCGCGTTACCCATCGGCCCTTTGCCCGGTGGTGCACGTCGGTGCACGACCCGACGCTGCCGCTTGTGCCGGTGGCCTCGGCCGCCCGCGCGGTCGCCGACACGGCGCTTCAACATCGTTGGCTCGGCGCCGTCCGGGCGATGGTGGCGGCCGCCGTCCAGCACGAGCTGTGCGAACTCGACGACCTGGTCAGTGAGCTGGCGGCGTGTCCGCGCAATGGCAGCGCGCTACTACGGCGGGTACTTGCCGAAGTCGGCGAGGGCGCGCGCTCGGCCGCTGAAGCGAACGCCGCTGACTACCTGCGACGAGCCCGTGTGCCGCCCTTCGAACTGAACGCGCCAATCTACAACCGAAGCGGGCAACTGGTCGCCGTCGCCGATGTGCTGTGGCGCGAGCTGCGGGCCGTGCTGGAGATCGACAGTCGCGAGTTCCATTTCAACGTGGCCGACTGGCAAGCGACAATGCGGCGGCACAACGCGCTGGTGCGGTTGGGTTACGCGCTGACGCATTACCCGCCGTCGGCGCTGGGGCCGGTCTGGGCCCACGAGGTCGAAGTGTGGCTACGTGCCCGCGCCGCCGAGTTGGGCATCCCATACGAACTTGTTTCAACCAGCAATCCCGCTCTACCTGATCAAGAAGGAGAACTGGTCGCAGCCGCAGCCACTTCACCTTCTTGATCACGCAAGGCGGAGGAGATCTCATCCCGCTCTACCTGATCAAGAAGGAGAACTGGTCGCATCCGCAGCCACTTCACCTTCTTGATCACCGATGCGAGGACGGCGAAAGGGAGCGCACCGCTCGCGGGCAGTCGGCTAGATGCCGTACTCGCGCCAGCGGGCCGCCACCCGGTCCAGGGTGGCTCGGTCGAGGGTGGCTTCGGGGGGCCAGCCGCGGCGGTACCCCTCGGACGGCAGCTTGCGCGTCGCGTCCACGCCGAGCTTGCCGCCGAAAAACTGCTCGTACGACGAGTGGTCGAGGTGGTCGACGGGGCCGACGGTGTGCAGCACGTCGTGCGCGTAGTCGACGTTGCCGAACGCGCGCCAGGCTACTTCGGCGTAATCGTGTACATCGCAGTCAGCGTCGACAACAACGATCAGCTTCGACAGCGACATCAGCCCAGCACCCCAAATCGCATTCATCACCTTCTGCGCATGTTTGGGAAACCGCTTGTCGATGGAGACGATCACGCAGTTGTGGAAGACGCCCGCCTCGGGCAGGTCATAGTCGACGATCTCCGGGATCGTCATCCGCAGCAGCGGCAGGAAGATCCGCTCGGTCGCCTTGCCGAGCGGCCCGTCCTCCTGTGGGGGCCGCCCAACGATGATCGACTGGTAGATCGCGTCCGCCCGCATTGTCATCGTCTCGACGCGCACATAGGGGAACGGCTCGACCGGCGTGTAAAAGCCGGTGTGGTCGCCGAAGGGCCCTTCCGGCAAGCGCTCGCCGGGTTGCACCCATCCCTCGAGGACGACCTGCGCGGTAGCCGGAACCTGTAAGGGCACGCTGACGCAGTCGACGAGCTCGACTCGCGAGCGTTGGAGGAATCCGGCGAACAGGTACTCGTCGAGATCGGCCGGCAGCGGCGCCGACGCGGCATAAGTGACGGCCGGCGGGCAGCCAAAGGCGATCGCCACCGGCAGCGGCTCGCCGCGCCGCTCGGCGACGGCAGCGTGCGACGTGGAATCCTTGTGAATCTGCCAGTGCAGGCTGACCGTTCGCTCGTCTTGCAGCTGCAACCGATACAGGCCGAGGTTGCGGACGTCCGTTTCTGGGTGGCGAGTGTGGGTCAGGCCGAGGTTGAGGAACACGCCCCCGTCGTCCGGCCACGACTTGATGCCCGGCAGTATCGAAAGATCGACCTCCGAACCTCGATAGACGATCTCGTGGGCCGGTGCCGCACTGACCCGACGCGGGGGTATGGAACGCAGCTGAGCCGCTTTGCCCAGCGCGTCGCGCAATCCGCCGATGCCCCGCGACAATTCCGGACGTAGCAGCTCGCCGATGCGCTCGCCGATCTCGTCCAGGGAGCGGACGCCCAGGGCGCGGGCCATCCGGCGTTTGGTCCCGAAGAGGTTGATTGCGAGCGGCAGGCGTCCCCGGGTGGGGTTCTCGAAGAGCAGCGCGGGGCCCCGCTCGGCAAGGACGCGCTGCACGATGGCGGTCACCTCGAGGTGCGGGTCGACGGGTGCGCTCACCCGGGCCAGATCGCCGTCGCGATCGAGAGCGGCGAGCAAGTCCTGAAGATCGGCGAACGCCATCTGGCAAGTATCTGCGATGAGCGCTCGCGCGAAGAGCCCCGCCGCCGCCACGCGGCCCGCGCCGCAGGCGCGAAGCCGAGCCGGGGATGCACCCC
>JBKPQM010000194.1:0-8176 GCA_046734095.1 Actinomycetota bacterium
AGTTAGGATCGGTCCGCACTGCGGACACTGAAATGAATCAGAATATTGCAGCATCCCGTGAGTCGGAACGGCGCCTTCTCAGTGAGCAACCTGACCTCGAAATCAGTATCTCCAATACTTTTCAAATATTATCGCTGCAAACGGCGAAGACGCAATCCCCGCGATCTCAAGTCGATGCGGCACAATCTGACGTTCGCAACTTGCAGGTCGTGTTCTACAAAGCGAGCCTTACCATCGGGAGGGTTCAAGAGGTTTGACTCTTGTCTAAAGCAATTGTTGACGTTCATGGAGTGTCTCTCTACTGGTTGTCATATACGTGCAGCAAGCTCGAGGTCATGCCGAGCCGCATATTCAGGGCTGGTCAACGGAGAAGTATTGTCTTTGTCTTAACTGTAGGTACTCTGGGTTTAGACTTCGTCCAGTTCCAAGCGCCGCACGCATCCCTGCCATTCGAGGGCGAGACGGTCGACGACGAAGACGAATCGCTATGGATCAACGCCATCGAAGCGCGGCTGCTGATTGTTAATGGAGCCGATCGATAGGCGTGCTTTTAGTGCTCCGTTTCTGAAGCGTCCTTAAGGTACACCCTCGCGGGGATTTCGGTGGCGGTCTCGGTTCAGACGCATGGGTCGTTCCGTCAATTAGGGCGCGGATCCTGGCGTTGTTGAGATCGTGGACCGAACTGAGGTGCCATTTGGATGACTTGGGTGCTCGACAATGCCGAACCACACCGCCTCGTGTCCGACCGGACGTCATCGGCGGCGTCGTGCTCGTGACGCACAAGGCGTTCGAGTTGTGGGGCGTCAAGCCCACCCGACCGGCGGCGGGGGGGCCCACTTCCCGCCGCCGGCCAAGCCGCGTGCAACCGGGTGGTACCCCGCAGAAAGGAAACCGATGCGCCCCCTTTAGGGGCCGGTGCGTAGCAAACCGGGCTGTTGCGGCGCGGCACTCCTGGCTAGCGGGAAGGTCCTACTTCGCAGGTGGAGAGGGGAACCCGTGCTGTGCATCCCCGACTGTTCCGGGTAGGTTCCGGCTGGCCCGACACAGCGACGAGATCATCCACGGCGCGAGGGGTTGCGCGCGGGCGCGTTTCGGCGACGATTGCCGCATGACGTCCGGTGCGGGCGTGCGCTCGGTCGATGCGAGAGGTGATTCGGTGCGGCGGCACCGGCCGCGGGGGGTTGACTGGGCCGTCGCGGGTGTGGTGGTGCTGCTGCAGTTGCTGGCACCGCAGACCGGATCGGTGACGGCGGGCGAGCGGCCGGCCTGGCTGGCGGCGCTGGCCACCGTGTTTGCGATCGGTCAGGGGCTGCCGCTGGCGTGGCGGCGCATCTACGTGTACTGGGTCGGGGTCGTCGTCCTGGCCTGCTATGGCGGATACGTCGCCGTGGTGGGGGTGGTTGCACCGTTCGCTGGGTGGGTGGTCATCTGGTCGCTGGCGACGGTGGTCGGCGAACGCCGCCGGGCGACGTTCGCCGCTGTGGGTGCGGCGGGGGTGACCTGCGCGGTCATCGTCGCCGGTCAGTTGGCCCGGTCGAAGCCTGAGCCTTCAGCGCTCCTGTCATTGGTCACCGTCGTGGTGGCGCTGGCGGCGATACTCGTGCGCACCGAGCGCGGTCGGGTCGAAGCGGCGACCGCGCATGGGGTTGCCGAGGAGCGGCTACGTATCGCGGGTGACCTGCACGATTTGGTCGGCCACGGGCTGAGCACGGTCGCCGTTCAGTCGAGCACCGCCCGGGTGGCCCTCGACGCCGGTGACGAGCGGGCGGCCCGGGCGGCGCTGAGGGCCGTGGAGTCGACCAGCCGCACCGCGATACGGGAGATGCGGCAGCTGCTTGGCGTGCTTCGTGGCGGCCCCGGCCCGGTCGTGCAGTCCGACCTTCCGCCACCCGGGCTCGCGGACATCGCCGCGCTGGTCGACAACGTCCGCGCGGGCGGCGTCGGGGTGACCGCCGACGTGCGGCCCGAGACCGGGCAGGCGCCGGCCGATGTGCAGCTGTGCGCCTACCGCGTCATCCAGGAGGCTCTCACCAACGCGGTCAAGCACGCACCGGGCGCGCTCGTCACGGTCCGGGTGAGCTCAGCGGAGGGCATGCTGCGGGTTGTGGTCGACTCCTCGGGCGGCGCTAAGGCATACCGCGCGGCTGAAAGCGGCGGCCTGGGCGTGGCGGGCATGCGCACCAGGATCGCCGCGGTGGGCGGGCAATCCTGCATCGGAGCCACCCCACACGGGTGGCGGGTCGACGCCCAGCTTCCCGTGCGCCCAGCGGGGATCACGTGACGATCCGGGTCGGCATCTGCGACGACCAGCCGCTGCTGCGCGACGGTCTGCGCGTCCAGCTCGGGCTGGCCGGTGGTCTCGAGGTCGTCGGCGAAGCCGCGAACGGCGAGCAGGCCGTCGCCCTGGCCCGCCGGGAGCGTCCCGACGTGCTGATCATGGACGTGCGCATGCCGGTGCTGGACGGGATCGAAGCCACCCGGCGAATCGTCGGTGGCGCTGGCACCGGGGACGTGAAGGTGCTGATCTTGACGACGTTCGACCTCGACGAACACGTCTACGCCGCCCTGGCCGCGGGAGCCAGCGGGTTCCTCCTCAAGGACGCCACGCCGGAAGACCTCGCCCACGCTGTACGCGTCGTCGCGGCCGGCGAGTCACTGCTCGCGCCGACCGTCACGTCGCGGCTGGTGCGCGAGTTCGCCCGACGATCGGCGGGTCGGCCGCGGCGCGAGGTGCTCGCGGCACTGACCCACCGTGAGGTCGAGGTACTCCAGCTCGTCGCGACCGGATTATCCAACGCCGAACTCGCCGAGCGGCTCGTCGTGACCCATGCGACGGCGAAGACGCACGTCAGCCGCATCCTGGCCAAGCTCGGGCTGCGTGATCGAGCCCAGCTCGTCGTGGCCGCCTACGAGGCGGGGTTGGTCATCCCCGGCCGCTGAGGGCACGTACATCTCCAGACGTATCCAGTGTCCCTGCGACGTACGCCGAGGTGCACTCTCGCGGCCGACGCCGAGCCGGCGCCACGCTCCTAGCTTCGAGGCGAGCCGCGACCGACGCGGCAAACCGAAAACGGGGAGAACCACCGTGGCCCACATCGAGTTTGACGAGGTCACCAAGCGCTACGGGCCGGTAACGGCCGTGGACAGCCTGACCTTCGCGCCCCGACCCGGACGCATCACCGGCTTCGTCGGCGCCAACGGCGCGGGCAAGAGCACCACCATCCGGATGCTGCTCGGCCTCACCCGCCCGACCTCCGGCACCGCGACGATCAACGGCCGTCCTTACGCCGAGCTGCGTGACCCGCTGCGCTCGGTCGGGGCGATGGTCGACCCGAATGTCTTCCATCCCCGGCGAACCGGCAGGAACGCGCTGCGGGTCATCGCCCGGGCGGCCGACATCCCGCAGGCGCGCGTCGATGAGGTCCTCGCGCTCGTCAGCCTCAGCGACGCCGCCCGCCGCCGCACGGGCGGCTACTCCACCGGCATGCGGCAGCGACTCGCGCTCGCCGCGGCGCTGCTCGGCGATCCCGACACCCTCATTCTCGACGAGCCCACCAATGGACTCGACCCCGAGGGCGTGCACTGGCTGCGGGGCCTGATCAAGTCGCTGGCCGCAGGCGGGCGCACCGTCTTCGTGTCCAGCCACCTGCTCGCCGAACTCGCGCAGACCATCGACGACGTCGTGATCATCGCCCGCGGTCGCCTGGTCACCCACGCGTCGATGGCGGACCTGCTCGCCCGCGCCGCCGGCGCGTCCCTCGAGGACGTCTACCTCCAACTCACCGACAACCGCATCAAGGAGACACCATGAGATCGCTCGTCACCGCCGAGCTGCTGAAACTACGCACCACCCGCATGCTCGCCGTATGCATCGGCGTCGTGCTCGTCGTTGCCGCCGCGCTGCCGATCTTCACAGGCGCTGTCGCCGGTCACCGGGGCGAGCCACCACTCGCACCATCCAGCCTGGCCGACTTCCTGCGCGCCCCCGCGCAACTCACCGGCGGAGTCGTGCTGCTCATCGGACTACTCGCGGCCGCGGGAGAATTCCGGCACCGCACCATCTTCACCACCCGACTCGCAGAACCACGCACGACCCGGCTGCTCGCCGCCAAGCTGATCACGCTGGCCGCCGTCGGCCTGATCATCGGCTGCGCAATGGAACTCGTAGCCACGCTTGTCGGAGCGATCGTCCTTGCGCGACATCACACCGCCATCGAGCCGCTGGCCCACGGCGTGCCCCGCCTAGCCGTCGTACTGCCCACCGTGATCGCGCTGCAAGGCGTCCTCGGCGTCGCGGTCGGAGCGCTGCTTCGCAACACCGCTGCCGCCATCGGGGCCACGCTCACCTGGGCCTTCGTCATCGAAGGCATCCTGCCCGTCCTCACCAACCAGCCGCACCTGACCAACTGGTTGCCCAGCGGAGCGATCCACGAGATCACCAGCAGCCACACCGGCCCGGGCCAACTCGTACCGGCTGCAGCCGCCGCCGTCCTGCTCACCTACGCGGCAGCACTGATCACAACCACCGTCGCACTCGACCGCTCACGCGAAATCTAAGCCGGCGCGCCGATGAACCGACATCCACCACGCCGCCAGCCCAGGATCATCCTCGGGCTGGCGGTCGCGAATTCGCCGAGCCTGCTGGCAGGCTCGTCGACTGTGTTGCAGCCCCCTCGAGTCATTGTCCGAAAGCACCGCGGCAGTACCAACGGTGCGTCGGATCCGCAGCGACCTTTCGGCGGCGTCGCGCCCGGGCAGCCAGCGAGCCAACCTGTCGGGTACCAGTTCCACACACCGGCAGCTTTCATCGTGGCCGCCAACACCACGGCCCGTGCCATCGCCGCGTCGACGAGGACCACCACGACGAGACCGACGCCAATCCGGGATAGGTGGAGCGCAGGAACGAATGCAGCGTTGTCGGCGACGAAGTCGAGGCGGCCGACGACCAGCAGCGGATCATGGAAGGTGCCCCACCGAGGCAAGCCACACATCGCAGCAGCCGGAACTGCACGAGCACGTGCGCTCGAATCGGCGATCACGCGCGCCTCAGCTGCGATCCGCACTCAGAATGTCATGCGCGCAACGCTTCACGCTGGCCGGGTCGCCCCGCTGGCCCGGTCGTCCCGCTGGCCGCAGCCGCCACAAGGTTAATGAGCATACGAATGTTCACCGCCAGTCAAAATCTCGTGGTGGCGTGACGCTCGGCTGGGGTCGCAGGTAGGTGCTGGCCAGATCGGGTGTGATGCACGTGTCGGCGTGCGTGTTCGGACCAGTACCGCGCGACCGCGACCCCGTTCAAGGCGGCGCCGGTGTCGGGGCAGATGTCGGCGATCTCGCACCACCCCGCTTGGGCGCAGGTTCCCGCGCCACCGACGACTGCGCTGCCTTCCGGGTCGGTGACCGACTCGATGATCTCGTGGGAGGCGATGCGGGTGGCGTCGTCGAGGCTGCCTGAGTCCGCGGTCCAGACGAAGTGAATCCGCTGACGATGGCGTGTGTCGTAGTCGTGTTTGCCGACGAAGTCGGCGCTGTCGCTGCCGGCGGAGACGCCAACCGGCGGGACTACGATGTAGAGGGTCCGGTTGTCCGGGTCCGGGCCGGGGGCGACGCCCGCGTCGAGTTGGGCGTCGAGGAAGCCGCTGACCTCGTCGTCGTCGAACCGACTGTGCGGGTCGTGGTGACGACCGTGGAGCTGCGCAGGACGGCGGGTCGGATGTCGCGGTATTGGGCCAGCCCGCTCAGGTACGGCCCGGTCAGCACCGTCTCGATGGCGGCGGTGATCTGCTCGGGTGTGGGGACGCAGGTGCCGGTGTGTCGCCAGGCGCTGCCCAAGTACAGCACTTGGATCTGCGTAGGGGACAGGACCAGGCCACCGCGGAGGGCATGACCGGCAATTGGCGAGCCTGCCCGTCAAGCGGTCCGCGAGCGTGGCGGCGTGCCCTAACGCTGAATGCCAGAACGGAGGGCAAGACTGCTACGGGGCGGACTTATCGAGCAGCCGATTGTGCAGCTCGATGGTGAGCTTATCGATCTCGCGAGTCAGCTGCGTGTTGGTCTTGAGCTCCAGCTCCTGTTCGGTGAAGTCGCGGTCCGCCTTGGCCTGCTGGAAGGCCGCCTGCCGGTTCTGGCCGATCATGACGAACGTGGACAGGAAGATCGCCTCCAGCGATACGATCAGCGTCAGCGTCGGCCACGGCTTGGACTCGATGAACAGTATCCAAACGGCGAACAGGACGATGTGAACGTAGACGAAATTCATCGACCCGGCGAACGCAGTGATCCGGTCAGCGATGCGCAGCTGAAGATCGGCGGCGCGTTTCTTCTGCTCTTCCAGAACGACTGGGTTGTGCCGGATTGCGTCCTGCAGCTTGGCTTGCATGGCTTTCCGCCTATCCGCGCGCCCGCCACTGCCAGCTGCGTGCGGCTCCGGCTCGGCCTGTGGACGGTCTGGTCCCTCTGCGCCTTGGTCAGGTTTGCCCATCATCGTCCCTTTCGTGAAGCTATTGCGACCGCTGATAGTGGCGATAGCGATGCTCGCACCGATCGATGCGCCGGATGTCATCTGACTTTCGCCCGCGCCAAACGGGAAAACCGGCCCCCGTTCACACGCGAATGGGGACCGCTCCGAGCGATGACGGGGACGAGGGGTCGATCCCCAGGGTCCCCGACCGACGCCACGTTAGGAGCGCGACGCCTGCCAGGAGATGAGGGGCGCTGCGATGGACGGCGATGTCGTGCGGGGCATCGTCAGCAGCGACGCGATCTGTCGGTTGGACACGCTTAGACGGAGGCCGTCTAGGAACTGTTGCACGCCGACGAGTTTGTCGTGTCGGAACTCCAGCGTTTTTGCGGGCGCCGACGAACACGGAGCGCACCGAAGTAATGGTCAACTGTCCCCGGTCCTCCTCGACCAGTTCGGAGCCCACTACGACGGACCGCCCGCGGCTGCTGCTCGTCCGGTATCTGATCCCGAACCCGATGGGGATGCTGACTCCGGAAGAGCCTCCGCGGTACTGCCGTATCGCCCTTTCCTTCATGAGGGAGACCGGAGCGAATACGGCGTTTGCTACCTCCCCGCGCTTAAGCAGAAGCTCTACTTGATTCATGATGGGCGGTCTTCCATCGTTGATCCTCGCGACCACCAGCTCCTCGAACAGCTCGAGGTCGCGCTGCTGCAACGCATCCGCCGTCAGATCGAGGGCATCCAGCAGGGAGACGAGGTGAGCTTCCTCGTCTTCGTCAAGAATGTCGTCGATAATGACGGCCCGCACCGCTATGCCGAGGATCTCGAGCCGCTTCTTCTCGAACTGCTCTGGCTTGTAGTGCATACGAGCCTCAGAAACGGCGGCGGGTAGTGCCACGAGGGCGTCGTGGTCACCGGCCGCAGCGCGCAAGGCGAAGGTCTCAAACGCATCGTGGCCTTCTAACCTCTGTTCACGTGCGGCTCGGCGGCGCTCGAGAAAGCCCTGCTTCTCCCGACGAGCCTCCTCCGGAGTGGAAAGCGAGTCCGATGCAGCACCGTCGCCGTCGTCGGCCGGTACGGGAGATAAATCTGCAGAGCGCGGATCGGTTGCTACGACTCCGTCAGAGGAGACATGTGGAGTCCACCGGAGTCCGTCCCAGTAGCGAAGCTGAAACTCCCCGAAGGGATCCGGAAACCCACCGTGCTGCAGGCGGTTTCCCCGGTCATTCATCGCGCCCTCCAGCGTCCACTCCCCCGACGGCGACCGAACAGTCACCTGACCCGCCTCGGCGTGGGTGGCTGTATCACCCTCGCACTTGATCTTGTCAGGTCGCTAGATCCATAGTCTTGAGGGGTCTTAATTAGACAGTGGTCCTGCCGGCCTGGGTGCCGCCGGAGACCAACACGTTGAGCCCGGCCGTCACGCACGCATCCAGGAACCGCGCCGCCTGCTCCGTCAGCGTTCCGACCCCACCAGCTCGTCCAGGGAGTGCACCCCAGCACGAACTTTCCGACGTTCACCGCCAGCCGAAACGCTTGTAGCGGCCCCGCGACCGCACGGAGCTATGCAACTCGACTGAGCCGCGCGGTATCCGTCGTTATCTCAAGCCGCTGTTCGGGTGTCTAGGCCGCATCGTTCGGTGTGTGTTGATGTTGTTCGATCACGTTATCTCCAGGGCGTCATCGCCGTGATCGTGCCGGTCGGCGTTGGTC
>JBKPQM010000195.1:0-12889 GCA_046734095.1 Actinomycetota bacterium
GGAATCGGCCGCTCTGGCCGGCGCACACGCAGCACTACTGGCGAGCATCGCCGCGTCCGAGGCCACGCACGCGGAGCTGCTCGCGTGACGCTGATCGATGCTTGGCAGGCGGCGCTCGCCGCCGAGCACGCCGCCGTGGCCGGCTGTGACGTGCTGGGCCCGCGCCTCGACCCGGCGCACGTCGGCCTCGCGCGCGCCGACCAGCAAGCGCACCGCACGCTGCGCGACGCCACGTCCGAAGCACTGGCCGCGGCCGGCCAGACACCGACAGCCGCCGAGCCCGACTACCCGCTGCCCTTCGCCGTCAGCGGACCAGCCACCGCGCAACGGTTCGCCCTTAATCTCGAGTCAGCCTGCGCGGCGGCTTGGCGGTACTTGATCGCCGTTGCCGCTGATACGCCGAACTTGCCCGACCCGACGTTGCGCGCGGACGCCCAGGCCGCGCTGACCTCGAGCGCCGTGCGCGCCACAGGCTGGCGTCGCTTGGTTGACCCGGCACGCCCGACGGTTCCGTTCCCCGGTATTTAATGTCCCGCGAACAAGATCATTCACGGGACACTAGCGCCAGGCTTCGATGACAGCCTTCAGGTCGGCCAGCCGGTCGATCACCGCGTCCGGCTCTCCTTCGGTGTGCCCGCGCTGCCAGTCCGGGACGGTGCTGTGCGGCACCAGAACCGCCCGCATCCCGACGGACTGCGCGCCGTGGATGTCGTCGAACACCCGGTCGCCGACGAACACCGCCCGGCCGGGATCGGCCACCCCCACCGCCGCCAGTGCGGCGCGGAACGCCTCCGAGTGCGGCTTGGTCCACGCGATCTCCGAGGTGTAGACAGCGCCGTCGATCAAGGCCAGTACCTCGTCGCGGGCGAAGATGCCTTCATGCCTCTCCCGGGGCCAGATCGTGTTCGACAGAATCCCGATGCGAATGCCGTTGCCGCGAAGCCACCCGAACAGGTCGGGCACGTCTGGATCGGTCAGCGTGTGCGGCTCCCACCAGGAGTGATAGCTGGCCAAGAAGTGATCGTCGGCGTCGACTCCGGCGGCGTCCAGCACGTTGTCGAGAGTGGCGCTGCGGTGGTGGTCGCGCGAGCGGGTCCACGCCGCGGCCTCGGCGGCGTCGAGCTGGGCGGCCAGCTCGGGATCACCCGTGGCGGCCAACCACGACTCGCGTGGATCGATGATGTGCCACGGGGTCAGTGTCCCGCCCCAATCGAAGATGACCGCGTCGACTGTCACGCAGACATCAAAACAGCCCAGTCGACCGGATTCGCCGGCGCGGGGAGCCGAACCTCAGGTGATCGACACCGTCGGCGCGCCGGAGGCCGCCCCTTCGCCGCTCATCTGCTCGGCCAGGCGCATTGCCTCCTCGATGAGCGTCTCGACGATCTGCGACTCCGGGACGGTCTTCACGACCTCGCCCTTGACAAAGATCTGCCCCTTGCCGTTGCCCGAGGCAACGCCCAGGTCCGCCTCGCGGGCCTCACCCGGACCGTTGACGACGCAGCCCATGACCGCGACGCGCAGGGGTACCTCCATACCGGTGAGCCCCGCGGTGACCTCGTCGGCCAAGCTGTACACGTCGACCTGGGCGCGTCCGCACGACGGGCAGGACACAATCTCGAGGCGGCGCTGACGCAGGTTGAGTGACTCGAGGATCTGCAGGCCGACCTTGACCTCCTCGACCGGCGGTGCCGACAGCGAAACTCGGATCGTGTCACCGATGCCTCGGCTGAGCAGCGCACCGAAGGCGGCGGCCGACTTGATCGTGCCCTGGAATGCCGGTCCCGCCTCGGTGACGCCAAGGTGCAGCGGGTAGTCGCACTGCTGCGCCAGCTGCTCGTACGCGCGCACCATGACCACCGGGTCGTGGTGCTTGACCGAGATCTTGAAATCGCGGAACCCGTGCTCCTCGAACAGCGATGCCTCCCACAGCGCCGACTCGACGAGCGCCTCGGCCGTGGCCTTGCCGTACTTGACCAGCAACCGCTTGTCGAGCGAACCGGCGTTCACGCCGATGCGCAATGACACGCCCGCGTCGGTCGCCGCGCGAGCGATCTCGCCGATCCGGTCGTCGAACGCCTTGATGTTGCCCGGGTTGACGCGTACTCCCGCACAGCCGGCGTCGATGGCGGCGAAGACATACTTCGGTTGGAAGTGGATGTCGGCGATGACCGGGATCTGCGAATGCTTCGCGATCTCCGGCAGCGCGTCGGCGTCGTCCTGGGACGGCACCGCGACCCGGACGATGTCGCAACCGGCCGCCGTGAGCTCGGCGATCTGCTGAAGGGTGCTGTTGACGTCGGCGGTGAGGGTAGTCGTCATTGACTGTACGGAGATCGGCGCAGTGCCGCCGACCGCAACCGAGCCGACCTTGATCTGGCGCGAGTTCCGCCGCGGCGCCAGAACCGGCGGCGGCACAGAGGGCATTCCTAGCGAAACGGGAGTCGTCACCCGACTAGTATCCGCCACCGTCATCCGCCGAGATTCACCGGTTTGACGATGTCGGCGTACACGACGAGCAGAGTTATCACCACGAGCACGGACGCGACCGCGTACATGACCGGCACCATCTGCGCGGTGTCGACGTAGATGGCCGGGCGCTTGGCCGCGATGACCGTGCCGTCCGGGCCGACCTGCGTCCGCGCGCGCAGCCTCGCCCGACCCCGCTTCGCGGCTTCGACGAGTGCGCCCGCCACGTGCCCACCGTCCAGCGGCAGGAGCGGCAACAGGTTGAAGAAGAACAGCAGCAGGTTGACCGTGGCGAGCAGCTCGGTGAGGAAGAAGATCTTGTCCTGGTTGTCGAGCTGATGGCTGTCGGCGACCTGGCCACCGAGGCGGCCAATGCCGACCACACCGATCGCGCCGGCCGGATCGCGCTGTTTACCTTCGAAGACCGTGCCCCACAGGCTCGCGATCTTGCTCGGGTAGGAGCCAAGCGCCCGCAGCCCCTGGGCGAACTGACTGACGATCTGCCCGGGAACCGCGGTAGTCGACACCG
The DNA here is from genome assembly GCA_046734095.1 of Actinomycetota bacterium. Lineage (GTDB taxonomy): Bacteria > Actinomycetota > Actinomycetes > Mycobacteriales > Jatrophihabitantaceae > DASXRA01. The sequence continues at coordinate 2,999 of JBKPQM010000195.1, forward strand.
GATGGTAGGCCTCCCGGGCGCCGACGCCTAGGTATCCGGCCTCCTTGGTCTTTGTTCCGTCGGCGTTGGCGTACTTGAGGTTCTCGACCGGGGTAACAGTGAGCGGTACGTCGGCGCCGTTGCGGCGCACGGTCACGGTCAGCTCCTTGCCCGGTGACGCCTCGACGATCTGGACGGCCTGGTTCCAGCTACTGATGTGCTGGCCGTCGATTGACTTAATCGTGTCGCCGGGTTGCAATCCGGCCGCGAACGCCGGCGACGCCGGCGCATTAGCCGGACAGGTGCCGCTCGCGGCGTTCGCCGAATTGGCCGGAACGACGCACTTGGTGATCGAGTCGATCGTGGTGGTCGGGTTCTTCTGCCCGAGGACGCTTAGCAGCACCACCGTGAGCACGATGTAGATGAGCAGGTTCATCACCGGCCCACCCAGCATCACGATCATCTTCTTGCCCGGCGTGAGCCGGTAGAACTGCCGCTCCTCGTCTTCGGGCTGCACCTCGGCTCGGCTGACGGTCCGAAACTCCTCGACCGCTGTGGCCAGCCGCCGGGGCCAGCGGGAACGGCTGCCGTCCGCGCGCGGCGGCACCATGCCGATCATCCGGATATAGCCGCCCAGCGGCAGGGCCTTGACGCCGTACTCCGTGTCACCCCGCTTGCGTGACCACAACGTCGGACCGAATCCGACCATGTAGTGAGTGACCTTCACGCCGAACTTCTTCGCCGGCACCATGTGCCCGACCTCGTGCAGCGCGATGGACAGCAGCAGGCCGAATGCGAAGATCAGGACGCCGACCAGGTACAGCACCTCGGCGCCTCCTCAACGTCGCGCGACGATATCGCGAGCACGACCGCGCGCCCACGCCTCGGCCCGTTCAACGTCCTCGACAGTACCTGGGGTTCCGTGCGCGGTATGCCGGTCGTCGAGCCATTCGTGCAGGACATCGGCCACCGTGTCGACGATTCCCAGGAATCCCACAGCCCCGTCGTGGAACGCGTCGACAAGCTCCTCGTTGGCCGCGTTGTATACGGCTGGCGCGCATCCACCGGCGATGCCGGCCTCCCGGCCTAGATCGATCGCCGGGAACGCTTTGGCGTCGAGCGGCTCGAACGTCCAGGCGTGGGCCACGGTCCAGTCGAGCGCCGGCGCCGCGTCGGGCACCCGGTCGGGCCAGCCGAGAGCCAGTGCGATCGGCAGCCGCATGTCAGGCGGGGAGGCCTGCGCGATCGTCGCGCCGTCAATGAACTCGACCATCGAGTGGATCACGGACTGGGGATGCACCACTACGTCGATGTGCTCGTAGGGGATGCCGAACAGCAGGTGCGCTTCGATGACCTCGAGCGCCTTGTTGACCAGGGTGGCCGAGTTTGTCGTGATGAGCTGGCCCATGTCCCAGGTGGGGTGGGCAAGGGCCTCCTTCGGCGTCACGTCGGCCATTTCATCGCGCGCGCGGCCCCGGAACGGGCCCCCGCTGGCGGTCAGGACGAGCCGTCGCACCTCGCTCGATGCGCCCGATCGCAGACACTGCGCCAGCGCAGAATGTTCGGAATCCACCGGTACGATCTGCCCGGGCGCCGCCCGGCTCGTCACCAGCGGACCGCCCGCGATCAGGGACTCCTTGTTCGCCAGCGCGACGGTGCGCCCGGCATCGAGTGCCGCGAGCGTCGCCCGCAAGCCCTGCGCGCCGGCTACCCCGTTCAGGATCAGATCGGAGTCATGGCTGGCCAGCTGCGTGGTCGCGCCCGGGCCGGCGACGATCTCGGGACGCGGGGCGCCCGGCGGCCAGACGACATCGAGGCGCTCGCGCAAGTCATCCACCCGATCCGCCCGGCTGATGCCGACGACTTTGACGCCGAGGCTGGCGGCCTGTCCGGCAAGTGCTACCGGGTCGGCGCCGCCCGCGCAGATCGCGGTGACCCGGAACCGCTCCGGCGCCGCGCGAGCGACGTCGATCGCCTGGGTGCCGATCGATCCGGTTGATCCGAGGACGACGACAGTGCGTTGCGGAATCACCCGGTCATTCTCGCCGACGATCGCGGCAATGCCAGAATGAGGGCGACGCGTCCAGACGGGAGACATCGTGGCCCTGCAGCCCGGCAGCGAGGAGCCGAACACCGGAGCTCCTGAGGACTACGCGGAGCATCACCCCAACGAGCACCCATCGCAGTGGGGCTGGCACGGCGAGTGGGGCCGGGCGGCCCGCATCGCGGGATGGGTCGTCGTGGTAATCCTGCTGGTGATGATCACGGCGACGCACTACAACGGCACGGGTACGCTGTGGCTGATCTTGTTCGCGGCGTTTCTCATAATCGCCCTGCTCTGGGATATCAACCGCCGGCGTACCTCCTGGCGGAAGTAGCGCCGAGTGAGCTGACGGGCAGTTCCGTCAGGTGCCACGGTGACTCGTACTCGCCGGCGAGTAGGTCGAGGAACGGCGCCGCGTCGAAGGCTTCTGGGCCGAGCACCCCGGAGCCCGACCACACGCCGGAGTGGATCAGTTCGAGGGCAATGATGGGGTTGACCGCGGTCTGTAACACGACGGCTTGGGCGCCGTACTCCCGCATCGACCATTCGTTGTCCACGACGTGGTAGAGGTAGGTCGATCGGGGGGCTCCGTCCTGGCCGCGGCCGCGCACCCAGGTACCGGCGCAGGTCTTACCGCTCATCCGAGCACCGAGCGTTGCCGGATCCGGCAGGCACGCGGCTACGACGTCGCGCGGTGCCACCTCGGCCGCGCCCACCCGCACAGGTGACGTGCGGTCCAGGCCCAGCTTGTGCAGCGTTTTGAGCACCTCGATGAACTCCTGGCCGAGCCCGTACTTGAAGCTCACCCGCTTGGCGTCGACCCATCGCGGGACGAGCACTACCTCCTCGTGCTCGACGTTCACGCACTCGACCGGTCCGATGCCCTCCGGGAAGTGGAAGATCTCCGGCTCGCTGAACGGCTCGGTGGTGAACCAGCCACGGTCCTTCTCGAAGATCACCGGCGGGTTCAGGCACTCCTCGATCGTTGTCCAGATCGAGAACGACGGGGCGAAGTCGTACCCCTCGACGACCAGGTTCGCACCGTCGCGCACTCCCACCTCGTCGATCTCGCCGAACAGGTGGTCGCCCGCGTAGCGCGCAAACACGTCTGAGAGCCCTGGCTCGACGCCGACGCCGAGGACGGCCAGACGCCCCGAAGCCTCCCATTCGGACGCCAGCGCGAACTGCTCGTCGCCCAGCTTCACACCGGGTAGCGCGTAAGGCCGCGTCGGATGCGGGCGCGAGAGCGACATGGCCATGTCGACGTAGTGGACCCGGCACGCCAGCGCACCTCGGAAGATCGGCATGGTGAACCGGGGATCGGTTGCCCCGAGCACAGCGTCTATCCGGTGGTCGGTCAACACGGTCTCGATCGCCGCCTGGTCTGAAGCGTCGAGTCGCGCCGGGCGGAATCGCTCGTCATCCACCGCGCCGGCTGCCCGCTCGGCCCGCTCGAGGTCGTAATCGGCAACTAGGACGTACTCGAGGAACGGCCGGCGCGCGGCGACGCGTACCGCGGCAGAGCCCACGCCGCCGGCCCCCAGGATGAGCAGTCGCATGCCGGCACTATATGGAACCCGTCGCGTCGCCCCGCGGCGCGCATTCGCCAAGACCTGTCTCTGCCGTGGGCGAGATGAACCGCGACGTGCCCGCGCTCGTGGCAGGTAGTGGGGAGCTATGCGGTGGACCAACGTTGCCGACGCATAGCTCGCGGGGAGAACCGACCGCCGGCGCGCGGAGTCGGGGGACGGGCGGCGGCGGCCGGACCCGCGAAGCGTGGTGGCGGGCGGGGCGCGGTCCGGGCCCGAGAAGGCGTAGGCCCCCGTCCGAGAAACAAATCTCAGGCGCGAGCCCGCCACTGGTTCGGGGCTGGCTACGCCGTCGGCTCGTACGAGATGACGGGCTCCCCCCGGAGAGCCGACCCTGTCCGGGGCGGGAACATACGCCGGTGTGGTCGCTTGAGAACTTGCGTACGGCCCTCAGCCGCGCTCCAGCAGCGGCTGTCGCGGATCCCATCGCGAGCCCCCCGCGACGTCGCGCCGACGCCGCGCGATCGCTGACAGCGACTCCAGGATGACGCGGTTCGCGAGGAACGACGTGATGTCCGCGTGGTCGTAGGGCGGCGAGACCTCGACGACATCGATGCCCACGATCGGGAGTTCGTAGCAGGTGCGGCGCACTGCGTCGAGCAGCTCTCGCGCCGACAGTCCGCCCGGCTCCGGTGTTCCGGTGCCGGGCGCATGGCCCGGGTCGCACACGTCGATATCCACCGACAGGAACACACCGTCGCAGTCGTCGACCGCGATCTGGAACGCTTCGGACAGGCACTCGGAAAGACCACGCGTGCCGATCTCAGTCATCTCATACGAACGCATCCGCTGCTGGGCCATCCAGTCGAGCGTCTCCGGCGGCGGCCAGTAACCCCGCAGCCCGATCTGCAGGAAACGGTCGCCCCGCACCGCCCCCGACTCGATCAGCCGGCGCATCGGCTGGCCATGCCCGATCAGCGAGCCGAACGCGATGTCGCCCGTATCAGCGTGCGCGTCGAAATGCACCATCGAGACCCGGCCCTGGCCGAGGTGCTCGGCGATCCCGGCCGCATCCGGCCACGCAATGGTGTGATCGCCGCCGAGGATCAGCGGAATGGCGCCGGTACGGGCAACGGCATAGACGGCCGCCTGCAGGTCGCGCACCGACCGGGCGGCGTCGCCGGAGAACATCTCGACGTCGCCGGCGTCGTAGACCCGCAGATCACGCAGCCCGTCCACCCGTAGGGCCAGCGATGGGCGAGACCCGTCGCGCGGCAGGTAACAGGCCTGGCGGATGTAGCCCGGCCCGAAACGGGTCCCGGCCCGGTGCGATGTCCCACCATCGAACGGCGCGCCGAGGATGACCACGTCCGCGTCCGGGTATGTCGCCGGGTCCGCCCAATCACAGCGCTCCACGCCGAGGAATGTGATGTCCGGCCCGAACTGGGAACCGTAGCGGGTCACGGCAAAAGGCTACCGGCGATCCTGATTCCGCTCGGAATTTGGCCCTTGAAACCGCGAGATCAGTGGTTGAAAGGGCAGTATTCGACGGATTCGCTTGCATGGCTGCCTCTCAGCGGGCAAGATCCACGGTGTGAGTCGTTCACCGTCCGGCGCTGCTCCCGATGATGTCGGCAAGGCCATCATCGAGCAGCTGCAAGAGGACGGTCGCCGCCCGTACGCGACGATCGGCAAGGCGGTCGGGTTATCCGAGGCGGCCGTGCGCCAGCGGGTGCAGAAGCTGGTCGAGACCGGCGTCATGCAGATCGTCGCCGTCACCGACCCGATGCAGGTGGGCTTCCACCGTCAAGCGATGGTCGCGATTTCGGCCACCGGCGACACCTCCGAGATCGCCAAGCGCCTTGCCGACATCCTCGAAGTCGTCTACCTCGTCGTCATCGCCGGCTCGTTCGACATCCTCGCCGAGATCGTCGTGACCGACGACGACCACTTGCTGAAGCTCGTCAACGAACAGATCCGCACGATTCCCGGTGTCCTGCGCACCGAGACGTTCCTGTACCTCAAGCTCACCAAGCAGACCTACAACTGGGGAGCCCGATGACCACGACACCGGCCTACGCCACGACCGAGTTCGACACTGAAGGCCTCAACACGAAGGCGCGAGATCACCTCTGGATGCACTTCACCCGCATCGCGTCCTATGCCGACTCGCCGGTGCCGACGATCGCGCGGGGCGACGGCGCCTACATCTACGACGTGAACGGCAAGCGTTACCTGGACGGGTTGGCCGGCCTCTTCGTCGTACAAGCCGGACACGGGCGGCGTGAGCTGGCCGAAGCCGGCTACCGGCAGGCCCAGGAGCTCGCGTACTTCCCGCTATGGTCCTATGCCCACCCGCAAGCGATCGAGCTGGCCGACCGATTAGCGAGCTACGCGCCGGGTGACCTGAACAAGGTCTTCTTCACCACTGGCGGCGGCGAGGCGGTTGAGACAGCCTGGAAGCTGGCCAAGCAGTACTTCAAGCTGACCGGAAAGCCCTTGAAGCACAAGGTGATCAGCCGTTCCATCGCCTACCACGGCACGCCACAGGGAGCGCTTTCGATCACGGGCATTCCGGCGGCCAAAGAGGTGTTCGAGCCGCTCGTGCCGGGCGCCCACAAGGTGCCGAACACCAACTTCTACCGAGCACCTGAGCACGCTGATGACCTCGAGGCATTCGGCCGCTGGGCCGCAGATGCCATCGAGCAGGCCATCGTCTTCGAAGGCCCGGACACGGTCGCCTGTGTCTTCCTCGAGCCGGTGCAGAACTCCGGCGGCTGCATCCCGCCGCCGCCTGGGTACTTCCAGCGCGTGCGCGAGATCTGCGATCGCTACGACGTGCTGCTCGTATCCGACGAGGTGATCTGCGCGTTCGGACGGCTGGGCTACATGTTTGGGTCCGACAAGTTTGGCTATGTCCCGGACATGATCACCTGCGCCAAGGGCATGACCAGTGGCTACTCCCCCATTGGCGCCTGCATCGTCAGCGACCGCATTGCGGAGCCGTTCTGGACCGGCAAGGACTACTTCCCGCACGGGTACACCTTCGGTGGGCATCCGGTGTCGTCCGCGGTCGCGAGGGCCAACCTGGATCTGTTCGAGCGGGAGGGCCTCAACCAGCACGTCCTCGACAACCAGGCGGCCTTCCGAGCCACGCTGGAAAAGCTGAACGACCTGCCGATCGTGGGTGATGTTCGCGGCGACGGGTTCTTCTACGGCATCGAGATGGTCAAGGACAAGGAAACCAAGGAGACGTTCGACGACGACGAGTCGGAGAGGCTGCTGCGCGGGTTCTTGTCGAAGGCGCTGTTCGAAGCCGGGCTGTACTGCCGGGCCGACGACCGCGGTGATCCAGTCATTCAGCTCTCGCCCCCACTTATCGTGGGTCAGTCGGAATTCGACGAGATGGAGGAAATCCTGCGCTCGGTGCTCACCGAAGCCTGGAAACGCATCTAGCACGCGAGAAGCGCTCGCCCAATGAGCGACGCTTGCGGAGCGTGACATTGCCCTTGGTGGGCGGCACGCCGCGGCGACCCGCCGCGTGCTGACGAGGGGCAAAGTCGCGCCAGGCCGAGGTCGGAGCGTCAACGCACGGCTCGGCCGCGGATGTGCTCGAAGATCAGATTGGTCTCGGTCACGGCGACGTCCGGGTTGCCGCTGAGGTTCACCACCACGAAGTCGCGCAGGTTCTCGGTGCTCGTGGCGGCAATGTGGACATAGAAGTCGACGGCACCGGCCAGGAAGAAGACGTTCAGCACTTCGGGCAGCTCCGCGACCCGCGCTGCGAACTCGCTCAGTCGCGCTCGCGCGTGCGACTGCAGCCGTACCGCGATCATCGCCTGGATCGGCCGGCCGAGCGCAGCCGGATCGATGTCGGCGTGGTAGCCGCGGATCACGGCTCGCTCGCGCAGGGCTCGCACCCGCCCCAGAGCGGTCGACGGCGCAATGCCGACCTGCTCGGCGAGAGCGTTGTTGGGCACCCTCGCGTCACGCCCTAGCACACGGAGTATGCGGCGGTCAACAGCGTCCAATTCCGGCGCTCGAAGATTGTTCGAGTCCGAGTCGGTGATCCGTCGACCAGATGAACGTTCGGTTGCCACGTGGCCAATCTAGCGAATCATCGTCACGTTAGTGGTGTTGCGCTGCGTGATGATTCATCATTCGGGGAATGTTCCTCACCAGCCAACGACAGTCTGTGGAGGCACCGACGTGAAGGTCGGCATCCCTAGCGAGATCAAGAACCACGAGTACCGGGTGGCGATCACGCCGGCCGGTGTGCACGAACTGGTGGCCGCGAAGCACGAGGTCTACATCGAGCGGGACGCCGGACTTGGTTCGGCCATCCCGAACGACGCGTACGTGGCGGCGGGCGCCCGCATCCTCGACTCGGCCGACGACGTCTGGGGTCTCGGCGAGCTGATTCTCAAGGTCAAGGAACCCGTCCCGGACGAGTACCACCGCATGCGCAAGGACCAGGTGCTGTTCACGTACCTGCACCTGGCCGCATCCAAGCAGTGCACCGATGCGCTGCTGGCCGCCGGCACCACCGCCATCGCATACGAGACGGTGCAGCTACCCGACGGCTCGTTGCCGCTGCTGGCGCCCATGTCCGAGGTGGCCGGACGACTCGCCCCACAGGTGGGGGCCTACCAGCTGATGCGGCAAGGCGGTGGGCGCGGTGTCCTGATGGGCGGTGTCCCAGGTGTCTACGCCGCCAAAGTCGTGGTGATCGGCGCAGGCGTCTCCGGTCAGAACGCGGCGGCGATCGCACTCGGCATGCAGGCCGAGGTGCTGCTACTGGACCGGAACGTCGCCCGGCTACGTCTGATGGACGCCATCTACCAGGGGCATTGTCAGACGGTCACGTCCAACACGTACGAGATCGAGCGGGCGGTCCTCGACGCCGACCTGGTGATTGGCGCGGTGCTGGTGCCCGGTGCTAAGGCGCCGAAGCTGATCAGCAACGAACTGGTGTCCCGGATGAAGCCGGGCTCGGTGCTCGTCGACATCTCGATCGACCAAGGCGGTTGCTTCGAGGACTCTCGGCCGACCACGCACGCCGATCCGACGTACAAGGTCCACCAATCGATCTTCTACTGCGTAGCCAACATGCCCGGGGCGGTTCCGCACACCTCGACGTATGCCCTCACGAACGTGACGCTGCCCTACGCGGTGGAGCTAGCCAACCGTGGCTGGCACGACGCCTTACGGGCCGATCCGGCGCTGGCCCTCGGCCTCAACACTCACGACGGCACGGTCACCAACGCCGCGGTCGCCGACGCGCATGGCTACGAGTCCGTGAGCATCGCGTCTGTGCTCGGCTGAGCTGGCGCCGGCCCGAGCGCTTGCCGCGACGGCGTCGGTGGTGACTCGCATACTCAACCGGTGAGCAGGACGACGATTACCCGGCTGTCACGCAAAGCCAGCCAGAACCGAGCTGAACTCGACCGGCTCCTCGACGCCGTCCATATAGGACACTTCGCGATCGTCGACGAGAAAGGCCAGCCGGTCGCGTTGCCGACCGCGACGGTGCGCGACGGTGATCGCGTACTCGTGCACGGATCGAGCGGGTCGCGGTGGCTGCGCCGGCTCGCCGCGGGTGCACCAACCAGCCTGGCGGTCACGGCATTCGACGGGCTGGTCGTGGCGCGATCGGCGTTCGAGTCGTCGATGCGCTACCGCAGCGCGGTGCTCTTCGGCGAGTGCACTGCGATCACCGAGCCCGAGGCCAAGCGCCGTGCTCTCGACGTGATCACGGACGGTCTCATTCCCGGACGAGTCCGCGAGGTGCGCGCATCCACCCCGAAAGAGCTGGCCGCGGTGCTGGTCCTGGCGCTGCCGATCGAGGAGTGGTCGCTCAAGGTGTCAGAGGGGTGGCCGGACGATCCTGACGACGACATTGCTGGTCCGGTGTGGGCGGGCGTCTTGCCGCTGCGCCAGTACTACGGCGAGCCGGTGCCGGCGCCCGACCTGCGCCCGGGCATCGCGCCGCCCGAGTCGGTACGGCGCATCACGGGTGAGCCGGCGACGGCAAATCCGGGTTTCAGCCGTTAATCCCTGTATCGCAGGCCGTCGAGCGCCATCAAGAGGATCTTGTCGAGCTGTTCGGGCTCGGCCCATTTGACTTGCGAAATGCCGCTCGCCAGCTTCACGATCTCGCTGAAGTCGGTGTCGGTGCGCACGACGCCGGCCTCTTGCGCGCGCTTCACGAGCGGCTCTCCAGCTGCCCAGATCAGGTCGTGACACTGACGGAAGACGGTGGACTCCATGCCGATCGTCGACAGCAGTTCGTCGGACAGTGCGCGCTTGGCAATGGCGTAGGCGACGAAACGCCGCAGC
>JBKPQM010000196.1:0-28477 GCA_046734095.1 Actinomycetota bacterium
CCTCTACACGATCGTTGGGATCTACGCGGTCCTGAGCCTGATGTGGTTCGCCATCGACATGGCCGACGGGACGGAGAGTCTCTGGTTCTACTGGCCGATGCTCGGCACCGGGGTAGCCGTCGTCGTTATCGCGATCGTTCTGCTCGGCATCGGGGGCCTATTCGGACTCGGCTGGGAGCAACGCCAGGTCGAGCGCTACGTACGACATCGAGGCGGCGGGAGCAAGTAAGCAAGAGTCTGGTCAGCGAGGGTCGAGGTCGATCCGTACGGTCAAGAGATTCGTGCCCATGGTGCGGGACGCTGCGAGGCACAGCCGGCGCCAGAGATCGCCTTGACCGAGCGTTTGCAAGCGCTGGCGCGGGTCGTCGTCGTGAAGTACGCGGGCGGTGCCGGCGCGCCAGTCGCCGTGTGGTGCGGTCCGAACCTTGACCCGGGGATGTGCCTCGATGTTGCGCACATAGTCGGCGCGGCGCCCGTGCTGGGCGATCAACCAGAATGTCTCGCCCTGGGACCCGTCGCACACGGGCGTGTGGTGCGGCCGTCCGGTGTGTCGGCCGGTCGTCTCCAGCAGGGCGTCCCCTGGCGGCCCGAGCCCCAGCCGCCAGGCGAGCAGGACCGGAGGGTTGATGACGTATCTCTGCAGCGGCTGCACGAGACGGTATTTGACGGCGGACGGCTGCCCGCTAGGCCTCATGTGCCACCCCCAGGTCATCGCCGGGTTTGCGGTATCAGTAAACAACGCGTCGAGCAGCGATCGGCACGGCGCTACTATGACGGCATCAGGGCCTGGGCCGTTCAAGGGTTGAACTCCAGTAGGCCGGATCGTGGCCTCTCACGGGCTGCCCCCCAACCGGCTGAGGAGCTCGCCCAGCGTGATTCCGTACGGCGTCACGAACGCCTCGACCTCCTCAGTGGTGGCCGGATCCGGCAGAACCCGCAACGCCTCAGCGGCCGCCTCGGCGAACCCAGCCCTGCGCAGGATGTAGGCAATGTGCTCCCGGGAGTACTCCATGGCGACCATCGAACTTCGCCGCCGTCCGCGCGGTCTTGACCGGGGTATCACCGAGGCGTGGTCTTGGGCCATCGTGGAAGTAGTAAACGACTAAGGAGGAGGCTCGGATGGCATTCACCCAGGGCTCGGTCCCCGACCTGAGCGGTAAGACCGTCGTGGTCACCGGAGCCAACGGGGGCCTCGGCCTGCAGACAGCGAAGGTGTTCGCCGCGAAGGGTGCGCACGTCGTGATGGCAGTTCGCAACCAAGAGAAGGCAGCCAAGGCCGTCAAGGAGATCCGCGCCGAGACTCCGAGCGCCTCGCTGGAGCTCGTCGAACTCGACCTCAGCTCCCAGGATTCCGTTAAGCAGGCGGCGAAGCAGATCCTCGCTCATCACGACCGCATCGACATCCTGGTGAACAACGCGGGCCTCATGGCGATGCCGGAGCGGCAGACGGCCGACGGCTACGAGATGCAGCTCGGAGTAAACCACCTCGGGCACTGGACTCTAACGGCTTTGCTCATGCCCGCCATCGTCGCCGCGCCGGCGGCCCGCGTGGTAACCCTTACGTCAACGGCCCACCACTTCGGAAAGCGCATCGATCCGCAGAACCCCCACCTGCACGGGAAATACAGCCCCTGGCGCGCCTACTCTCAGTCCAAGCTCGCCAACTACCACTTCGCGCTCGGCCTGCAGCGCGAGTTCGAGCGCGCCGAAGTCAGCGCCCAGAGCCTTGTCGCCCACCCCGGCCTGACCCACAGCGACCTGCAGACGCACGCCGTGGACGAGGGCGGCGCGGGGTTCATCGGATCAGTCTCGGCATTCCTTGCCAAGCACACCGGGATGGACGTCGCCGACGGAGCGATGCCCCAGATCCGCGCGGCGACCGACCCGAACGCGCGCGGCGGCGAGTTCTACGGCCCTCGCTTCGTGAACAACGGACGCGCGGTGCGGCTGCCCGTCTTACGTCCGGGATCTGGCGCCGCCATCGACACGCTGTGGGAGGTTTCTGCGCGCGAGACCGGAGTGGCGCTCACCGTCTGAGCGGGCACGCATCCGCCGCCGTTCACCGTTATTCCACCAACAAAGGGGCACCCGCGAAGCCTCGGTCGACAACTTGCCGTCCTCTACGAAGGCGCGAACGCGCTCGCCGCGTCTTGCAGCGACAACACCGTGTTCAGGGACGCCCGCCGCGCGGCCGAAGTGCTCGCCTCCGCCGCGATTGACCCAGTGGGCAACCCACGCCCGGGCTCGGCACGACGGAGTCGATGGAAGCCAGCCCGGTAACTCGCGGCCTTCCGCACCCCGAAGTTCGTACCCGAGCCTCGGGTCACCCGGACGTATCGCCTGAATCGGGGATCTCGGACTGGCCGTGGGCCGCGATTGCCGCCGTCTTGGTCTGGCGGCGCTGTGCCACCAGCGCGTTGCCGCCGGGTTTCTCAAGTGTCGGCAACGCTGGTCGTCTTTCCGCTGTGCCTGGGCTACTGGTGTTCCTACGATTCGATGCGTGAGCGCTGGCGCGGCTCATCTGCCTCAGCGCGCCGGCCGGCCCGCTGCTCGGCCGACCCGACGACGCGAACTTTCCGCATCCGCTACGCAGCCTCGCCGATGTCGCGCCCCGCCGGCTCAGCTGACAATTAGGGTGATCGGCCTGGATACAACGTGCCTACAGCCGAGCTGTAAACCTGTAAGAGGGGTGCTCACCATGACAGATGAGAAGCATGACGCGCCGAAGATTCTGGATCTGCCGATCGGCCTGCATGCCACCGGGATGCGGCGGGAGTTCGACAGCCTCGGCGATGTCGAGGTGCCGGCGGATCGGTACTGGGGTGCGCAGACTCAGCGCAGCCTGCAGCACTTCAACATCGGCAATGACCGGATGCCGAAGGAGGTGTATCACGCCTACGGCTACGTCAAAAAGGCCGCTGCAGTCGTGAACACACGGGCCGGCCGGCTGCCCGAGTGGAAAGGCCAGCTGATTCAGCGGGTATGCGACGAGGTCATCAGCGGGGCGCTGGATACCGAGTTCCCGCTGTATATCTGGCAGACCGGGTCAGGCACCCAGTCCAACATGAACGTGAACGAGGTCATATCCAACCGGTGCATCCAGCTTGTCGGCGGCACGCTCGGCTCGCAGGAGCCGATCCACCCGAACGATCACGTGAACATGGGGCAGTCCAGCAACGACACCTTCCCGACGGCGATGCACATCGCGGCGCACAAGATGGCGATGGACAAGACGATCCCCGCGCTGCGTCGACTCCGCGACGCGTTTGAGCGCAAGTCGCGGTCGTGGGTGGACGTCGTCAAGATCGGCCGCACGCACCTGGAGGACGCCACGCCGCTGACCGTCGGGCAGGAGTGGTCCGGCTACACCGGCGCGCTCGATGACGCCATCGCCGAGGTCGAGCACGCCACCCACGGCCTGCTGAAACTGGCTATGGGCGGCACCGCGGTCGGCACCGGGCTCAACGCCCCGCCCGGCTTCGGCGAACAGGTGGCCGCGCAGATCGCCTCGATGACCGACACAGCCTTCGAGACCGCAGCCAACAAGTTCACCGCCCAGGGCACTCTCGATCGGATCGTCCGCGCACACGGCGGGCTCAAGGCGGCGGCGGTCACTCTGTTCAAGATAGCTAACGACCTGCGCTGGCTGGGCTCCGGGCCGCGCACCGGGATCCACGAACTGATCTTCCCGGCCAACGAGCCCGGATCGTCGATCATGCCCGGCAAGGTGAACCCGACCCAAGCCGAGGCCATGCTGATGGTGGCCATCCAGATCATCGCCTCCGACGTGGCGGTGACCATGGGCGGCTCCGAGGGAAACTTCGAGCTCAACGCTTTCCGCCCGATCCTGATCAACAACTACCTGCACTCGGCGCTGATCATGGCCGACATGTGTGACCACCTCCGAGAGTTCATGGTCGAGGGCACCAAGCTCAACGCGCCCAAGCTCAAAGAGAACATCGACCGCTCGGTGATGATGGTGACGGCCCTCTCCCCCGTCATCGGCTACGACAAATCGGCGGCGATCTCCTACTACGCCATCGACCACGACCTGACCCTCAAGCAGGCTGCCCTGGCCAACGGCGTCAGCGAAGAGCTGTACGACCGCGTCGTCAACCCCGTCGCCCTCACCCGGCCGGGCTCCGCTGACGTCTCGTAGGCCAAAGGAGCCTGATATGGCCACCACGTACGGAAGCACGACCGGAATCAGCGGCCGCGAGCCCGAAGGCAAGTCGGCCCTAATCGCGTCCGTCGGAGGACAGCGCGGCTATGCCGACTGGACCAACCCCGACCATCGGCTGCGGCGGCTGCTCGCCGAGTTTCTCGGCATGGCCGGGTTGACGTTCATACTGTCCGGCGGCGCCGCAATTCTGGCCCGGTTCGGAGGGCACGCCCTACAGCCGTGGCAGACCGTGCTGGTGCTCTCCCTCGTGTCGGCGCTGTGGCTGGTGGTGGCCGTCTACTTCCTCGGCGACATCTCCGCGCACTTCAACCCGGCTACGACCCTGGCCTTCGCGCTGCGGCGCGACATGGGCTGGGTGATGGCCGGTGCCTACTGGATCGTTCAGTTCGCGGCGGCCGTCTGCGGGTCACTGCTCGCCCGGGCCTTCTTCGGCCCGGCCGGGAACCTGGCTGCCACCATGCCCAAGCCCGGCCAGTCCTGGCAGGCGGCCGTCTTCGAGATGGTGATCACCTTCGGTCTGGTGCTCATGGTGCTCAACATGGCCAACGGACCGAAGCTCAACGGCCCGTTTGTGCCGCTGGCCGTCGGCGCCTACATCCTGGCCTGGGGCACCATGGGCGGGCCGTACGAAGGTGCCTCGATGAACCCCGCCCGCAGCTTCGGGCCCGACGTCGCCATCGGCCACCTGTCCACCTGGTGGGTCTACCTGGTCGGGCCGTTGGCCGGCGCGATCATCGCCGTCGGTGTTGAGTACGTGCTGCGCGGTCCGGCCAAGGCCGAGGAAGCCATCGCCGCCGAGGGAACGCCCCTCCACCGTGGCGCGTGAGCGGCGCCGGGGGACCGTCAGATCCCATCAAGCCCATGAGGATCCAGGAAGAGGAGATCGAACGATGACCACGAACGACACCTGGACCGAAAGCGGCGTCGTCACCAAGCTCAGCCCGCGACCGGTAGCCGACACCGTCAATCGCCTGAGTGAACTCATCGCGGCGAAGGGCCTGAAGCTGTTCGCCGTGATCGACCAGAGCGCGGAAGCTAGCCGGGCCGGATTGCAGTTGCGCGACACCACCCTGGTGCTTTTCGGCAGCCCGGCCGCGGGCACGCCGGTGATGGCGGCCGCGCCTCTGGCCGCGTTGGATCTGCCGCTCAAGGTGCTGATCTGGGACGACGAGGGGCAGACGAGAGTCAGCTACTACGCGACGGCCACACTTGCCGCCCGCCACAGCCTCGGCGCTGACCTGACCGCCAAACTCGCCGGCATTGACCCCCTAACCGACGCACTGATCGCCCGTGAATGACTACCCGGAGGTCCTACACTCAGGCGAGGCTGATCGTTATGTCCGGCGGATGCCGCAAGGTGTTGGTTACGTAGCAGACGCGTTTCGCCAGCGGAGTCAGCCGTTCCAACGTGGCCGGCGACGTGGTGGAAGTGAGCGATATCGCGATCGTCGAGAATCGGTGGCCGTCATAGGTGGCGGTTGCCGTGACCTGCAGGTCGGCAAGCTCGACGCCGTGCTTGCGAGCGACATGGGCCATCGCGATGGCGAAACAGGATGTGATCGCAGCGAGGAGCACGTCGGTGGGTTGCGGACCGCGGTCGGTGCCACCGACCGATTCGGGCTCGTCGACGAGGAGTTGGAAGCGGCCGGCGTCGACCACGGCGCGCAGGTCGCCATCCCATCGAGCGGATACACGCCGCGCCGTGGTCATGCGTCGGATGCCAGGGCGCGCACCGCGGCCTGGAAGCACGCGATAGGTGCTTTCGCGACTCCGGCGCCGATCTGACCGACACCGGAGTCGGCGTGCAGGATCCCCGTCGTGATCTTGGGAGTGACGCCGAGCGCGACGACGTGGCGGGCATCGACGCCGAGTGGCGTTCCCCGGTAGTCCCAGGTCGGTACCAGGAAGCGGCCACTCTTGCTCGCGCAGATCAGCGCCATGTCCTCGGTCACGGCGACCGCGTCAGACAGCCGGCCGCCGAGAAAGCCGGCCACCGCCGGCGATCCGGCCGCGGCCGCGCCGCCCAGCCCGATCAGTTCGAGCACGGCGCTGTCCCCGATGTCGGGTGCGGCGTCGTCCGGGCCATAGTCCGGGTAGTACATCGCGTCCTCGACACGTGGCGCGTCGCTGACGAACAGCGTTTCGTTGCCGGCCAATCGGATGCCGAACGTCGTTCCATTCCGGCACATTGTCGTAACGATGCTGGACCCGGAGACCTGCTCGGCCGCAAGGGTCAGCGACCGAGCCGCCGCCATCGCGAGGTTGAGGAAGAACAGGTGGTTTGCGGAAAGGAAGCGCGCCAGTTCGACGCGTTCAGATCCCGGCAGCGCGGCCAGGTGCGGCAACAGATTCCGAATCAGCAGATTGGTCGTGCCTTGAGTACGCATGTGTATGTCGTCACCGATCTGCACGCCCTGTGCCGCCAGCGCCAGCACGTCGATCGGGCCGGCCGCGCCGACGACCTCACGCAACCGCGGACCCGCGATGTCGCGCAAGAACTCCAGGCGGGCGATCGCGGCAGGGGTCTCCCGCCCGAACCACGGCGTCTCACCCGGGCCTTGACTGATCGGCGCGTAGGCCTGGGTGTTGCCGTGCCGATTGTCCACGACGAAGACCGGCGTCGACGGGCCCATCGCCGTGGCCATCGGAACGACGGTGGCATGACCGCTCGCCGGAGCCAGCCGCACATCGCCGTCGGCCAGGAGCCGGTCGGCGTGATCGACATCGGACGCCCAGCCTTCCGCCACCGTGGCTGCCCGCATCGACCGCCGAAGCGGATCGCACACTGCCTCCCACTCGATGGCGGGTCCACAGTGCAGAAGCGTTCGCTCGGCCAGTCCCGGTATCACCTCGCGTGCGGTCGCGATGTCGACCAGCATCGGCACACCGTCGTCGAGCCGGCGAAGCACTTCGGCGTTCGCCCGGTCGATCGACTCGGAGCCGTAAAGCCGCTCCAGTGCGGCCACCAGGTCGGCGTCGCCACCGGCTGGGATGCGCCAGTCGAGCTGCTGCACGGGCCGCCCCTGTTCGCGGACCGCGTCCGCGAACAGCGGCAACCCGATGTTGATCACCGCGACCTCATCGGGGAGCCGAACCGGCATCATTGAAACTCCTTCTCCTCGACGGTGGCCCGAGCCTGGCCGAGCAGGGCGTCTACGGCCGCATCAAGATCGGCGCGCCGGGCCGCGACGGTCGCGGCAAGCTCGTCGGCGCGTTCCCGGCAGTGGGCGATCATCGTAAGCACCGCTGGTGGGGCCGCCCCGCCGGTGGCCGAGCGGGTGGCGACGATGCTCATCGGGTCGAGCACGGCCGAGAGGTCACGGCCGGACAGGCCCCAAGTCCGTCCGGTTTCGCCGAGTGCTATCTCGTCGAGCATCTCCCCGGTTATGTCCTTGCCCGGGATCCCTCGCTTGCTGGCTTCACGGACCGTGGTGCCGACGACCACGTACGCGCTGCGGTAATCCACGTTGCAGGCTTGGACGATGTACTCGGTGAGGTCGGTCGCCTGGGTATATCCGGTGTCGAGCTGCTCGCGCATCCGGCCGGCGTTGACGCGCAGCGTGCGCACGACCCCGCACATCAGCCGGGTGACCCGGATGGATAGATCCAGTGCTCGCGGCACTTCCCCGTACGCGAAGATCAGGTTGTCGCTGCGCGCCGAAGGGCTCTTCGCGACAGCGAGGAAGCCGGTCAACCGACCGATCAGCACGCCCGACGCGCCGCGCACGATGGCAAGCGAGTACGGGTTGCGCTTCTGCGGCATCAGAATGCTGGACCTGGTGTACGCGTCGTCGAGCTCGACGAAGTCGAACTCGGTGCTGGACCAGATCTCCAGGTCCTCGGCGAACTTGCTCTGCGTGGAGACGAGACTGGCCGCGGTGGCCAGGATGTGGATCAAGCCGTCGATCTGCCACATCGCGTCGCGGGTGTGCTCGATGACGCCGTCAAAGCCGAGCGCTTGCGCAATGAACCCGCGATCGTCAAGGAGCCGGGTGCCGTTGACGCATCCGGCGCCGCCCGGACTGCAGTTCACCCAGCCCACCTCGTCGAGCAGGCGGCCACCGTCGCGCAGCAGCGGATAGACGAAGGACAGAGCGTAGTGGCCGAACGTCGACGGCTGGGCCTGCTGCAGATAGGTCTGGTCGGGCATCAGCGTCGTGGTGTGCCGGGCGGCGAGGTCCGTGACCTCACGCGCGGACCGGGCGATCTCGCCGGCCAGTTCCAGCAGAAGTGTGCGCAGACACAGCCGCAAGGCGATCCGGGCGGCCTCACGCCGCGGACGCCCGGCGTGCAACCAGCCGGCGACGTCGCCGAGCCGCTCGACGAAGAATCGCTCGCGCGAGTTGTACGGCTCGCCGTACTCGGGGTGGTACGGGAAGTCGCCTGCGTCGGTCGGATAGATCTCCAGCAACAGTCCGAGCAGCTTGCGCGCCGTGTCGGTTGGGATGATCCCGCGCCGCAGCAGGTCAAGGACATGCGCCATGTCCGCGACGTTCAGCCCCCAATGCAGGAACGGCGCGTCGGCATTCTCCAACGCGAACCCGGACTCGATCAGCTCGGGCGCGGCTGACCCGACCGGTGGGCCGCTTCGGCGGGTCATTCGCTGTCTCCTCGCTGCAGGGCCGCGGCCACTCCCCCGGTGTGCCAGAACACCAGCGCGCCGTCGACGCCGGTTCGCGCCAGTTCGCGAAGCAACGTCATCGATTTGGCGGTATAGGTGTCGTCCAGCAGAAGTCCCTCATGACACAACGCCAGCGCGGCGCTTTGCCGGTCATCGTCCGAGGGAACGCCGAAGCCGGGGCCGAGCCCGTCGCGGACGTCGACGTCGGACGCTGTTGGCTCGGCCGACCGCAGGAGGCGCGCGCAGGCCTGGGCGACGGCCAGGACCTGCGCCCGAGCCTGCAGTACCGGGCGGCTGACCGATACGCCAATCACCCGAAACGGCAGGCCGAACTGCACGACGCCGGCGACCAACCCGGCCTGCGTTCCACCCGATCCCGTTGCCACAACCACGGTGGCCGGCTGGTCAGCTAGCTGCGCAGCGAGTTCACGGGCCGCGCACGCGCAGCCCAGCGCGCCCAACGGCGTGGCGCCGCCGCGGGGCAGCGGGTAGGCCTGCCGTCCCAGCTTCGCCGCGTAGGCCTCCACGGCCGCGTCCAGGTCGTCGCGCGTGAGTGCGGGGTCGAAGCACAGTCGGGCACCGGCCGCCCGGGCCAGCCGCACCGGATACGGAGGATGTGCGGGCCGGCGGCCCGGATATAGCACCTCGCAATGGAGCCCGGCCGTGCGAGCGGCCAGCGCGGCAACGGCGCAGAAGTTCGAGGACGGGCTGCCGGTTGCCACGACGACTGTGGCACCGGACGCCTGCGCGTCGCCGATCAGAAACTCGACCGGCCGCACCTTGGTTCCGGCCGTGGCGAACCCGGTGAGATCGTCGCGCTTGATCCAGATCGGCGCCGCGCCGAGCGCCCGCTCGAGCCGGTGCGCGCGAGTTAGCGGCGTCGGCAGCGCCGCCAGTGGAAAACGGCGAAACGTCACGGCCACGTCGCGGTCTCGGCCCGGCGAGCCTCACGGGCCCGCCGCACGACAAAGTCCGTCATCGTCGTGGCGGCGTCGATCGGCCATTCATCGGTCCACTGCCGGACATCAGTCTCGTTCGCGACCCCGGCGTTGATCACCGCCGCGCCGATGTCACGCCGGCCGGACGCGATGATCAGCTCGTGCAGCAGCTGCTGCGCTTTTTGCCGGCCGAGCCGCCGCGACAACTCGGCCAGTACCCGCTCGGACGCCGGTAGATCACCAAAACGCCTTAGGTTGGCGAGCATCGCCGCCGAGTCGACGACCAGGCCGGACACCAGCCCACGCGCGGTTTGCAGCGCCACGGAGCTGAGCAGACACACTTCGGGAAGCGCCGCCCACTCCGCCTTCCAGGCCCGCCCGTCGCGTTCGTGAGCACCGACCGTGCCTTCGAGCAGCACGCCGGTGTGCGCCCGAACCAGCCGGGCCAGGGTGTCCAGGTGCTCGCTGCCCTCGGGGTTTCGCTTGTGCGGCATGGTGATACTGCTGACGACGTCAGTCGTAGTCGGCTCGCGCAACTCGCCGATCTCCGGACGCGAGAGCTCGTACACCTCGTTGCCGATCCGCGCGAGCGTCCCGCACACGAGCGCGAGCACCGCGCCGAACTCGGCGATGCGGTCACGGGCAGTCAGCCAGGAGATGCCTGGATCGGCGAGCCCGAGCTCCGCGCAGAACTCCTGCCGCAGCCGAAGCCCGTCCGGTTCGAAGAAGCCGAGAACGCCCACGGCGCCGGCTAATTGGCCGACCAGCCATCGGGAACGCGCCTGGTCGAGCCGGTCCAGATGACGGCGGAGCTCGTCAGCCCAGGACGCGACCTTGAACCCGAAGCTGATCGGCGCGCCCGGTTGACCGTGCGTTCGGCCGAGCATCGGGGTGCCCCGGTGCTGCTCGGCCAGCGCGAGCAGCGACTCCTCGATCGCGCGCAGGTCGCGCCACACCAGGCTGCCGACCCGTCGCATGACGAGCGCGAACCACGTGTCGGTGACGTCCTGGACGGTCGCGCCGAAGTAGACGTGCGCGCGGGCCGGCTCCGGCAGCACGCGCTGCAACGCGCGGATGAGCCCGAGCGTGGAGTGAGCGCTCAGGCGGGTTTGCTCGGCGACGTAATCGAGATCGAGGAGCGTCGCGTCGGCGTGCTTCGCGATCAGCTCGGCGGACTCGACCGGAATGATGCCCAGCCGGGCCTGCGCCGCCGCCAACGCGGCGAGGATATCGAGCCAGTCTTGCAGCCGGGCCGGCTCGTCGAAGATCGCCGTCAGCTCCGGCGTCCCCCACAAGTGGGCGTACTGCCGTGAGTCCGTTAGGCGGGCGCCCATGCTGGCTCCCATGCTTCGGCCAGGGCGACGAGCGCGTCGCTGATCTGCTCCAGCGAAGCGCCCCAGGGCACGGTCGCTTGACCGGCCTCGACAACGATGCCGTCCTCGAACAGGCAGCACTTCGTCAACAGCGGTCCGGCGATCGAGGGCCGAGCGCGCGGACATATGTCGAGATGGTCGGCCCGTTTGCCGTAGAACCATTCGTGGATCTGCTGCGAGCGCTCGCAGCCGACGAGCGTCCAGATCTGGTGCGCCGGCCGCTCGTCGAGGTAACTGGTGTGCGCAACCGGCGTATCAAAGCCGCTGCCCCGGCACGGCACGAGATACCGCTCCGACGGGCGATGAGCGGCGAGGTCGGCCAGGCCGACGACGTCCGGCAGCAGTTCCATAGGCGGCAACGTCTCGGTCACATCGAGCACGCGCTGCGCTTGATCGACCAACTTCGGCGGCTGCGGCGGGGCAATCTCGCGAACCCTGACCCGTAACGGGGCCGGGTCGACGATGAAGTTGACGTGCTCGTAGCGGCCCTGCACCACGGCCGCCCGCACGCCGGGGACTCGAGCGATCGCCGCGGCGGCCAGCGCCGACGGGATGCCCGTGTCGACGCCGGGGCAGTGCAGGTAGGCACATTCGTCCGCACCGGCAACCAGATCAACCTCGATGATCGGCGCGAAGAGCGGCTCGTCGCTCTGCTTGCGTACTCGGAGGATCGCGGTGCGCTCGCCGTTTCGCACCACGATGAACCTCGTGCGGCGGTATGCCTCGCGCCCGATGAAGTACCGGCGCAGCGAGGCCTCGTCCAACTGGCCCGGCACACGCGCCACTGCGACCCCCCGGTACTTTCCGGGCACCAGGTTGCGTGGCCCGGAATCGGTCAGGCCGGCAGCCATTGACGGCTCAGCTCGAAGGTGTCGGCCCGCAGACCACGACGCAGCGTTTCGAGGGCGAGCGCATCGGCCACGGCGACGTTGGCCAGGTTCACGTTCGAACCGAACTCGCGGATGAACCAGCTCTGCTGTTCCTTACGCGGAGCCTCGAACAGAACCGACTCCAGCCCACCACCCCGCACGACGGCGGTCACGATCTCGGCGCGGACGCTCCCGTCCGGACGATACAGCCCGACGCTTCCGCTCTCGCGGCCCTCGGCGATCACCCACCGGGCACCCACATCCAGGTCGGCCGCGACCTCGTCCGTCCATTGCTGCGCCGACAAGGTTTCACGCGGGTCCTTGCGACCGACCTCGGAGAACACGACGAAGGATCCCGCTGCCGCGAGCCGGATCAGCTCACGCTTCTCCTCGATCGTCATTGACGCGATCCCACGGGATACCTCGACGGAATCGAAGCCGATATCACGGGCCCACGCGAGGCAGTCGGCCGCCTTGCCCTGCGACCAGGCGATCTCGAGCAGTGTGCCGCCGGGACATGACCGGACGCCGTTGCGGACGAGGAGGTCGAGCTTGTCCGATAGCTGCGGGTCGACGTACGCAGTCCCCCAACCGAACTTCCATACGTCGATGTACGGTGCCGCGAGGTCGAGGGTTCCGGCTGCGTTCCCCAGGCTCGTTCCCTTGTCCAGCACGTGGGTCAGCCCCGCCGTCCTGGGTTTGGCCGGCCGGCCGGGCAGCTCCAGGAAGTTGGGAAGCGGCACGTGGCCTATGCTAAATGTTTCGTTCACTTTCCGACAGAGCGCGAGGAGCCAACCGTGCCTGGTCCGGCGATCTCGGCAATTGATCTCGACACGCTCGCAACGGGATTGCGGACGAGCCCGGCGCTTCGCGCGAAGCGTGGGATCGGGCTCGTCGGCGAGATACTCGGAACCGGGAACTGGGTGCACGGACCCGGCGACGACGGCGCGGTAGTTCCCGGCGAACCGGACGCCACCCAGGTCATCGCGTGCGGCGAGGCGCTGCTGCCGGCGTTCGTCGCGGGTGATCCGTACGGCGCCGGGCTGGCGGCCGTTCTCACCAACGTCAACGACCTCGCCGCGATGGGCGCCACGCCACTTGCCATCGTCGACACGATCGTCGCCGACGAAACCACTGCACGAGAGGCACTGCGGGGTATGCGCACGGGCGGCCGCATCTACGATGTTCCGCTGATCGGCGGGCACCTGACGCGCCACGACGGTGCGCCGGCGCTGTCGGCGTTCGGCGTCGGCCGGGCGCGCCGCGTTTTGTCCGTGACGAACGTGTCCCCAGGTCAGGCCCTTATCGTCGCCTCCTGCATCGACGGCACGATGCGCGCCGACTTCCCGTTCTATGCCTCCTTCGACCAACGCGGCGACGAGTTAGGTGCGGACGTCCGCGTGCTCGTCCGGGTAGCCGAGTCCGGCGCGTGTGTCGCGGCGAAGGACGTCAGCATGGCCGGCCTGATCGGATCGCTGGCCATGCTGTTGGAGTGGAGCCGGGCCGGCGTCACGGTTGACCTGGACGCCGTCCCGCGCCCGCCGGACGTCGCTCTGCCAGCCTGGCTGACCTGCTTTCCGGCGTTCGCCTTCCTGCTCTGCGCCCCACCTGGCCGCGAGCTCGAATGCGTCCGCGCCTTCACCGACCGGGACCTGGCCGCGGCGATCGTCGGCCGCCTCGACGACACGGGCGTCCTCGCGATTAGGCAAGGCACGCAGCGCGCGGAGGTTCTCGACCTGCGCGACACGAGTGTTACCGGGCTGTGCTAATCCCGCCTGCGCGGATCCCCGTCTCCGCCGCTCGCCGCGCTCGGGCGGATCCAGGTCTCCGCTCCGCGCCTTCGGCGCGGGCCGCGTAGCGGCGGCGGGGCTCTTCGCGCGAGCGCTCATCGCGGGCGGATCCCGGCACACAGCTCCTGGACTATGCGCTCAGCCGTTGCCGGCGACGGCAACGAGATCGACATCGGCTGGTGCGGTTGACCGGCGTAGATCTCGACCGCGCCGCTGCGGTGCCAACCGAGCCGCGTGAAGAACGCGACGTTCGCCAGTTGGATGTGCGCAAGCATCGTGGACCCGCCCTGTGCTCCGGCGAGCGCGACCGCGCAGTGCACGAGCGGAGCGCCAACCCCGAGAACCCGATAGTGCGACAACACCGCCAGCCGGTCGCCCTGCCACAGTCCGTGGCTCGGCTCGAGCTCGTAGAGCCGAACGCTGCCGGCCGAGACGCCGTCGTATCGGCCCAGCAGGCGGATCGTCGCCGGGTCGTCGTCACGCGCATCGGCGTCCGAGCCGGCGAACAGGCCCTGCTCCACAACGAAAACCTGGTGCCGGATCGTGTGATGGTCGGCGATCTCGGCGGCCGATCGCACCTGCTCGCAGGTGATCAGTGCGCCGGCGGCGCGCGTGGCGCCCGATACGGTCATGACGGCGGCCGGGCACCGATCTGCAGCACTGGCTCGAGGCTGCGCACGGCCGAGCAGGCTTGGCAGCGCGCGCACCCGGCCGTACTGGCATGGAGGCCGCGCTCGCTCAGATAGCTGAGTACCCGCCGATAGATACGACCGGTGTAGGCCATGTCCGGCGGAAGAACATTTTCCATGAGGCTGCCCGCCACTGGGCGAAGCGGGACGACGAACGGGTACACGCCGATGTCGATCGCCCGGCGGCACCCCTCGACGGTGACTTCCGGATCCTCGCCCATTCCGAGGATCACGTACGTCGAGACCTGCCCCGCACCGAAGATCTCGACAGCTCGCTCCCAGACCTGGAAGTACCGCTCGATCCCGGTACGGGCCTTACCGGGCGCGACGTGCGCAAGCACTTTCGGATCGAACGTCTCGATATGAATGCCCACCGAATCGATACCCATCTCGGCGACCTCGTCGAGTACCTCGAGGTCTGCCGGTGGCTCGAACTGCACTTCGACCGGTAAGCCGGCAGCGCGTTTGACCGCCTGACCGCAGCGAGCAACGTACCGCGCGCCGCGGTCGACGCTGTGCGAGCTGCCGGTGGTGAGGGTCGCATCGACCGCCCCGTCAAGGCTCTTGGCGGCGACCGCGACCTCGGCCAGCTGCTCAGGCGTCTTCTTCACGATCGTCCGACCGGCGGCCAGGGACAGGCCGATGCCGCAGAACTTGCACTGGTCGGCGTTTCCCCAATACGCGCAGGTCTGCACCACAGTGCTCGCGAACGAATCGAGGTGCAGTAGCGCGATCTTCCAGTACGGGATGCCGTCCGCGGTTTGCAGATCGTAGAAGCGTGGCCGGCGCTGAGTGGTCGCGTCGGCCAATCGCTCGCCATCGCGATAGACGGCATAGCCCTCGTCTTCTGGCCTCAGGACGTACGGCGACGACTCCGCGAGCGCATTGCCGGTCGGGACGGTGACGGGGAAGCCACCGATCCATAGCATTCCGGAGTCCGACGGTCCCGCACCGCCTTGCCTGCGTTCAATCGGCACCTCGACCCGCAGCCCGCGCGCCTGCAGATCGATGATTAACTCGGCGACAGTCGCCGCCGGCGATTGCGGAGCACCGCGCGCCGGCGGAGCTCCTCCTAGCGGTACGGCCGGTCCGCCAGCGGCCAGCACCATGGAAGCTCCCCTCGGACGTTTACTTCCCGATACGGAACGTTGCCTTCAGGAAACGTCGGCGGAGTCGGCGTGTCAAGGGGCCCCAGTCGCGGCAGCAAGTTCGCGATAGCGCAGTGCCGCCGCCGCGTCGGCAACCTGGTCCGGCGCGAGACCGGCAAGCGAGATGCCTGCTGCGGCTGCTAGTTCCGCCACCTGATCGGCCGCCGCTGCGAGTCGCTCAACAAGTGTGTCGATGCTCGGGCAGTCGCGGCGCAACTGCTGAAACTCCAGCCCGACGGCTGTCACGGCCCGCTCGTAGCGGTCCGGGTCAGTCATAGCGAGTGGGTAGATAGCCGCCTCGGCCGCCGTGAACCGCATGAGTATCGCGACAGGTACCGCACGCTCCGGAAGGTCCCGGCCTTCATCCACGGGCGACGCCTCCGGTCCGGGACGGTGGCCTTGTGTGACGCTCAACCATTAACTATCGTCCAAATTCACGTCGCATGATAAACGCACGCGAGGCCCCCGCCACCAAGTCGCACCGGTCCAGCGTGCGGGCAAGGTGGACGCTGTGACCAAGCTAGCCGTGGTCGCCCTCGGCGGGAACGCGTTCACTGCCGAAGGGCAATCCGGCACACACGCGGAGCAGGCCGCCCACGCGACGGTGATGGCTTCCTGCCTCGTCGAATTTCTCGACGATGGCTGGAATCTTGCCGTCGTGCACGGGAATGGCCCGCAGGTCGGGAATCTCGCGATCCAACAGGAGGAGGGCGCGCGTTTCGTGCCAGCGCAGCCGTTGTTCTCGCTGGTCGCGATGACCCAGGGACAGCTGGGCAGCCTGATCGCATCGGCAGTTCACGCCGCGACCGGTGGCCGTCGCCCACTCGCCTCGGTGCTTGCCCATGTCGTCGTCGATGCGCATGACCCGGCGATGGCTCATCCTACGAAGCCGATCGGGCCGTTCCTCGAGGAAACCGAGGCGAGGCGGTTGGCCCACGCACGGGGTTGGCATGTCGAATCGGACGCCGGCCGGGGATACCGCAGGGTCGTCGCCTCGCCCGAACCGAAGAGCATCGTCGAGATCGACGCCGTTCGCTGTCTGCTCGAGGCGGGCCACATCGTCGTGACAGCCGGCGGAGGCGGGATCCCCGTGGTTCGCGACGCGGCCGGCCGGCTGACCGGTATAGAAGCGGTCATCGACAAGGACTACGCGGCGGCGGCGCTGGCGACGGCGCTCGGTGCGCCCGCGCTCGTCATGGTGACCGCGGTCGAGGCGGTGCATCTCGACTACGGCACCGCGCGGCAGCGACGGCTCGCCCAGATCGACGTCCCGCAGGCGGAGGAGTACCTGGCAACCGGCCAGTTCCCCGACGGCAGCATGGGTCCGAAGATCCGGGCCGCACTGCGATTCGTGCGCGGTGGCGGTGAGGTCGCCGTGATCACCACACCGGCCCTCGCCGCGCGGTCGTTGCGATTCGCCGATCCCGACGACCTCACAGCCGGCACGCGCATCGTCGAGTCGGCGCCGCGGTCAGGAGCGCGTCGATGACGAACCTCGTACGGGTGTTCCACGACACGTATGTCGACTCCGTGGCCCAGCTTGGCGGTATGCGGGCCATGCGCGACACACCCGGGGTGCAGTGGGCAACGGCGCTGATGGCCACGCCCGCGAACGTCGAGGCGTTGCGGACCGAAGGCGCCGAAGCTACTGAGCTGCGCGAAACCGGGCCGAACGACTTTTGCCTCGCGGTCCGCGCCGACACCGAACAGTCCGCGAAAGAGGCGATCGACGCCGGGACGGCTGCGATATTCGCCGCCCGGGAGCCGAGTGCCACGCGGCCGCAGCGGCTGAGCCGATCGGTGTGGGAGGCGGTCGCGGGGCGGCCCGACTCGACGATCGCCGTGATCTCGGTGCCCGGCGAGTACGCTGCGTTGGCGGCATTGCAGGCACTCGGCGCGGGCCTGCACGTCCTGTTGTTCAGCGACAACGTGCCGGTGGAGAAGGAGATCGCGCTCAAGTCGTACGCCCGGTCGAAGGGTCTGCTGCTCATGGGGCCGGGGGCGGGGACGGCGATGCTGGCGCAGACGTCTCTCGGGTTCGCGAACGCCGTCACGCCGGGACGGGTCGGGGTTGTTGCCGCCGCGGGCACCGGAGCCCAGGAGGCGATGTGCCTGCTCGACCGCTGGGGGGTCGGCGTCAGTCACGTCATCGGCCTGGGCGGGCGCGATCTCAGCGAGCAGGTGGGCGGACGGATGGCCCGGTCGGCCGTCGCTGCGTTGCGAGACGATCCCGGCACCGACGCAATCCTGCTCGTTTCCAAGCCACCGTCGCCTGAGGTGGCGCGCGTCGTGCTCGAGGCCGCCGGCCCGAAACCGATTGTCGCGGCGCTGATCGGCCTTGACTCAACCACCCTCCCGGTCCCCGCCGGCGTTACGCTCGCGCGCACGCTCGAGACCGGGGTCGCTGCCACCCTGGCCCGCCTCGGCCATGGCATTCCGCGCACCACGACTCTGCTCGGCCCGCCGGTTGAGCAGGCGCGAAGCCGGCTGGCGCCCGAGCGCACCCTGGTCCGCGGACTGTTCTCCGGAGGGACGCTGTGCTACGAGTCCCTCGTGATCCTCGGCGACGTGCTGGGCGAGGTGTACTCGAACACGCCGATCGATCCGGCGTGGGGTCTACCTGCTCCCCGGGGCAGCCATCAGTGTCTGGACCTCGGCGACGAAGAGTTCACGCGGGGCCGCCCGCATCCGATGATCGATGCGGAGGCCCGCGTCGACGTCATGCGTCAACACGCCGCGGATGCGCAGGTGGCTTCGGTCATCCTCGACGTCGTGCTCGGCTACGGCGCGCATCCAAATCCCGCCTACGTACTCGCTCCCGTGTGCGCGCAGATCATGGCCGGAGGAGGGCCGCAGCTCGTGGTGTACGTCCTGGGCACGGAACGAGATCCGCAGTACCTGGACGCACAGCGTGACGCGTTCGTCCAGGCCGGGTGCATCGTCACCGAGACGGCGGCCCGGGCGTCCTTGACGGCGGCCGCCGTCGCTACGGGTAACGCCGCCCTCGTGGAGGCGCGGTTGTGAGCCCACGGGTCGGGTTGGTCACGTACTCGACCAGGCCCCGGGGCGGCGTCGTGCATACCCTCTCACTCGCCGAGGCGTTGCTGGCCCGCGGAACGTCAGTGCGGGTGATCGCGCTCGGCGACCCCGGCGAGGGCTTCTTCCGGAGCCTGGCCGCGCCGTGCCACATCGTCTCGGCCCCGCCGCGAGCGGACACCCTGGAGGAACGGGTGGCCTTGTCGGTCGACGCCCTCGAACTCGGATTGGCCGCCGTCACCGACGAGATCGACATCATGCACACGCAGGACTGCATAGCGGCCCGCGCGGCCGCCCGGGTGCGCGACGCCGGCGCTGCGATCAGCCTGCTGCGTACCGTCCATCACGTCGACGACTTCACAACCGCGGCGCTCGTCGACTGCCAGCGGCAGTCGATCCTCCAACCCGACCGGCTGATCGTGCCTAGTCAGGATTGGCGGCGCCGGCTGCGCGAGGAGTTCGGGGTCGATGCCCAGGTCGTACACAACGGGGTCGACGCGGCCCGTTTCGGCCCGATCGATCCACACCGGCGTGACGCGCTGCGTCGCGAATCCGGCACCGCAGATCGGTTCGTGTTCCTCGCGGTCGGCGGCGTCGAGCCACGCAAGGGCTCTGTCTTCCTGTTCGAGGCGCTGGCGAAGCTCGTTGCCGATCCCGGCCTCGACCCGCGGCCGGCGCTGGTCATCGTCGGCGGCCACTCCTTCCAGGACCACCTCGAGTACCGGGACCAGGCGCTGGCCCGGCTGGACGAGCTCGGGCTCGAATTGGGCCGGGACGTGATCCAGCTCGGCACCGTCACCGACGAGGAAATGCACGCGTGGTATCGCAGCGCCGACGCGTTGGCTTTCCCCTCCGTCAAGGAAGGGTGGGGCCTGGCGGTGCTCGAGGCGATGAGCGCAGATCTTCCCGTCGTCGCGAGCGACATCGCCGTGCTACAGGAATACCTGAGCGACGGGACGAACGCCGTCCTGACCGCAGTGGGCGACCCCGAGTCACTGGCCAAGGGCATGCGGACACTGATGACCGACGCCGGTTTGCGGCAGCGCATCGTCGCCGGCGGGCGGCGCGTTGTACCCCGCTTCACGTGGGACCGCGCAGCCCGGGCCCACGAGCGGATCTACCGATCGATCACAGCGTCCAGGTCTGCATGACCAGGGCGCCCTGGCGGCGGGCCGTGAGCACTGAGTCCAGAACGTCGAGCGGGTTGATCGGCTTCACGCCCTCCATCATGTCGATCTCGCGCATGCCGTACAGCGCGGCCGCCGAGAAGCGGCACGCGTAGACGTGTCCGCCTTCGTCCATGAAGGTCTGCAACTGCTTGTTGTAGGCCAGCGCTCCTGGGAACGGCTCGTCACCCACCTTGGGGTAGCCACGGGTTGCCGCGGCCATCAATGAGCCGGGGCCGTACAGGATGAGGTGGGTGTCGAAACCCTTCCGGTTGATCCGGGTGACGGTAAGCATGTTCACCAAGCCGACCGATCCCTCGAAGGGCACGGTGTGCATGAGGACGTAGGCCTTCTCACCCGGCTCGGCCTGGATGTCCTCGAAGACCTTGTCCTCGTAGTCGACGATCGCGTCGCCCTTGCTGACCCTCTCACCCACGATCTGCGCCATCGCGAGATCCCCTTTCCTGTCGGGTTGACGAGAGCACCGCCGGACCCGCGGGCTGCGGTGGTGGTGCCCATTGCTGCCGATGGCTGCCGGGCATCGTCAGCATGATCCGGTGCCGCAGCTTCCACGGCAGCACGCGATAGGTGGGCGCGAATACGCGCCGCCAGAACAGTTCCGCCGCGCCGTGCGGACGCCGCGGGCTCGGCGCCCCGTACCGGCGGGCGACCCGTTCCTGCGCACCGACCAGCAGGTAGTGCTCGGACCGGGTCCGCAGCCAGCGCGAGAACGGCATCTCATCCTCCTCGCAGCCGGTCGAGACCATTCTGAGCTGCGAGGACGATTGGCTCGTTCAGCGCCCCGATGGCGGGTGAGTAGACGTTCTCCATGCTCGCGAGGTCGTAGAACGTGAAGCCGAATTTCACGGCCATCGCCAGGAAGTCGGCGCGCTCTTTGATGCCTTCGCCACCGACCATCTGGGCCCCGATGAGCCGCAGCGTGCCCGGCTCGGCGAGCAACTTCACCTTGACCGGCTTGACGCCCGGGTAGTAGCGCGCCCGCGAGATGCCCTGCGCGACGCCAAGCACGTATGGGATGCCCAGCGCTGTCGCGGTCGTTTCACCGAACGACGCGCCGCCGATGATCCACTTCCCGGCCGGCGTACCCCACGGAACGTATACGGCACGATAGGCCCGCGACCCTCCGCCGGCGTTGACGCCGGCGACTTTTCCCTGCGCGTAGGCGTGACTGCCGGTGAGGCCCTGCAGCGGAACGCGGGTCAGGCCATGGGGGATCTCGGTGCAGTCGCCGGCCGCGAAAACACCGGGTGCCGAGGTGGCCATCCTTTCGTTGACCACCAGTCCGCCGGTCGAGCCGATCTTCAGACCCGCTGCCGCGGCGAGTTTGTTGTTGGGCTCCTTGTGTGTGCACACGACGGCCAGATCCGCGACGAGCTCTCCGGCAGAGGTCTGTACCGCCCGCAGGTGGCCATCACCGACGAATGCCCGCAGCGTGGTGTTGAAGTGCGTGGTGACGCCGAGCTCGCGCCACGACTCCTCCACCGGCGCCATGATGTCGGGGTCGGCCACCTGCGACATCGGCCACGGACCCGGATCGACCACATGTGTCTTGATCCCGCGGTGCGCCAACGCGGTTGTCATCTCCACGCCCAGTGGCGACGCCTCGACGACGACCGCCGCCTTGACCGTGTCGAGGACCTTGTCCCACTGCATCGCCTCGCGGATGTTCTTCACGTAGTAGAGGCCGTCCAGATCGCCGCCGGGAACCCCGGGGTCGGCGTAGTCGAACCCGGTCGCAAGAACCAGGCCGTCCCAGCGCTCCTCGCCCTGCCCCTCGACTACCGCGACCTTCTGCGCGAGGTCGACCTGACTGACCCGGGTCTCGTAACGGATGTCGATGCCGGCCTGGACGTACGCGTCCTTGGTGGCCAGGAACAGCCGTTGGAAGTCGTCGATTTCCTTGCCATGGACGTAGGGGATGCCGCAGGGGCTGTAGGCAACATCCTCGAACTCGGTAAAGACCACGACCTCGTTGGCTGGATCGGCGGCCTTCACCCCACCGGCCGCACCGATTCCGGCGGCGCCGCCCCCGACGATTACGATCTTGTGCGCCACGCGTCATACCCCTTCCCGGGTCGGGCAGACGGCCGTCCATCATGATCGAGGCGCGTTCACTATATTAGACGCCGCTAGGCCGTCAAGGGAGCGAGGAGATGACCAGATCGATACGCAAGCCGCAACGCGCTCTGCGCATCGAGGAGCACGTCGACGGGATCGTCAACTCCATCGGGCCGAAGCTGAAGCAGCTTCGACACGAGCAACGCCTATCGTTGCAGCAGCTCGCCGTGAAAGCGGACGTGTCGGCCGCGGCGATCCACAAGATCGAACGCAACGACATGGTTCCCACCATCACCACACTGCTCAAGATCGCCACTGCTCTGGACCGACCGGTCAGCTACTTCATCGACAGCGGCGAGACACCACCCGAGCCGGTCGCGTTCACCCCGGCCGGCGATCGCCCCGCTGTGTTCACTCCGCACAAGGGCCTGCACCTGGCCGGCGTGTCCGGTCCGTACTCGCCGTTCCGTAGCGCGGCGGCCGTCGCGACGCTCGACCCGGGCGCCAACAGTGGCAGCAAGGCCCTGGTGCATCCCGGCGAGGAACTCGTTTTCGTGCTCGAAGGCAGCATGATCTTCGACATCGCCGGTGTCCGGTACAAAGTGGGCCGCGGCGACTCGCTGCACTTCATCGGTGAGCAGCCACACCACTGGGCCAACGAGGGGAAGGCCCCGGCGCGTGCTCTGTGGATCGCACTGCGCGACTCGTAGCGCGGGTTTACTATGCGATCGGTCCATTCCCGATAGTGAACGTTGGGAGGCTTCGTCATGGCATCACCGGACAAGGTCACGGGCCGGGTCATCGACGCCCACAGCCACATCGGCGAAATGGAGGCTTGGGCGTTCTACAACCTGAAGGAGCCGGTCAAACCGACGGTCTACGAGTTCGCCGACACGGCCGCGTACCTGCGTCATCTCGACGCCGTAGGTGTCGAGCGCGGCCTTGTGCTTCCGAACTACGGCATTCCCGTGCAGAGCCAGCCCTTCTCACTCAACGACCTCGTCATCGATTCTGCGCAGAGCAGTGACCGGGTCGTCGGCGGGTTGTGGGTGTCGTTCCTACCGCAGAACAAAGAGATGACCCTCACGGCACTTGAGCATGCCGGCGAACGCGGCGTCGTCGCCCTGAAAACGACATTCCTGCTCGGCGGCAATCCCGACCCTGGCACCTGGGACGACGACACTCGTGAGATCGCCGAAGCCTGCTTGGCCGCCGCCGAGGCTCACGACCTGGTGTTCCATTTCCATACAAGTGCCGGTGGGACCTCGGACATCAATAACTTCGTGCCGATGGTCGAGAAGTACGGCAAGCGCATCAAGATCTACCTCGTGCACTTCGGCGGAGGAGTCAGCGGGCATATCAAGCTCGTTCCGCAGTTCCTCGACTGGGTGGAACAGGGATATCGGGTGTACTGCGACACGACCTGGACGATCGGATTCGGGGCGCGCTGGTTGATGACCGAGATCGAGCGACGTGGGGTCGGTGCGGACCGCGTCTTGTTCGCGTCGGACGAGCCTTGGAGTGACTTCTGGAGCGAGTACTGGAAGATCAACGGCGCTCCGGTCAGCAGCGAACTTAAGGAACGCGTCCTCTATCGGAACTACGAGGACCTCTACGGCAACAAACCGTAGCCCGATCCCTAACGTCGTGCCGCAGCTCCGCCGCACCCATGGATCACGCGGACATCGGCGGTCTGCCCCGGTTGACCACCTCGAGCAGCATTTTCGCGGCCACGGTCGCTCCGTCAGTGTGGATCATCCCGGCCACGGCGGTCGCTCGTGCCCCGGTCTTGGTTGTCAAGGCCGTCTTTAGCGCGGCTGACAGGGACTCGGTGGTCGGAGCCGGATCGTCGTGAGCCACGCCGATGCCCAGGTCGGCCACCCGGCGAGCCCAGTAGGGCTGGTCCGCCCATTGGGGTACTAGTACCTGAGGCGCGCCCGCCCGGGCGGCCGTTGTCGTCGTGCCCGCACCACCGTGGTGCACGACGGCGGCCACTCGACGGAACAGTGCCTGCTGGTTGACCTCGCCGACGGCGACACAGTCGTCCCGGTCGTCGACCGCGGTCAGGTCGGCCCAGCCGCGGGAGACGACTGCGCGACGGCCCTGCGCCCGGATCGCCTGGATGGCCGCCCGGGCGATGTCCTTCGGGGCGCGCATGCTGCCGAAGCCGACGTACACCGGCGGCAGGCCGGCCTCCAGGAATGCCTCCAACTCGGCCGGGAGCGGGCGTTCGTCCGGCACGATCCACGCTCCGGTCCGCACGACGTCGAGGTCGGCCGGCGCCCGCCACGGGGCCAGGGTCGGGTCGGCCGCCAGCCACGGCTGGTCGCCGAAGACGTGAGCGCGGACGTTGTCCACCGGCGGCAGGCCGATCGCCGTCCGGCCGGTGTTGAGCGCCTCGCCAAACAGCGCGTTGTAGCTCTCCACGTCCAGCTCATGCAGCACCCGGTTGTCGGTCATCCCCGCTGGGAACGGCCGACCCGGCAGCGGCACCGGCGGCTGGTGCGGCGACGGCACGAAGATCGGGCAGTAGCTCACGTACGCGGAGTAGATGCCCAGCTTCTCGGCGACCGATCGCGCGCCGGCCGCGGCCGGCGCCAAGCCGCTCACCACCAGCGCATCACAGCCGTGCGCCGCCGCCGCCAGCTTGTCGAACTGCGCGGCGATCAACTCGGCCGCGCGCCGGGGCACGTCAGCTGCGGACGGCGGGCTAGCCCCGTGCACCAGGGGCCGTACCGGCGCGCCGACCGGTACCAGCGGCACGCCTACCTCGGCCAGCCGCTCCGCGCAGTCCGGCGGCGCGCACATTCGCACCTGCGCGCCGAGTTCCCGCAACCGCACCGCGAGTCCCAGCAACGGTTCGACGCCCCCGCGCGAGTCATAGGTCGACAACAACACACGCATTTCGGAACTCCCAGTCGGCGCACGTTCTAGCCTCGGCCGGCGATTCTGCGGCACCACCGGGGTCTTGCCGCAAGCCCCCCGGTGAGCTATACGTTGAAAATGGCGGGGCTGATGCTCCCGTCCTTTCTCTTATCGTCGCTGTGGTCGGCCAACGTCGGCATCGGTAGTCACGCCGCGGCGGCATCGCTAATTAGCCGTCGTCCCGGCAAAGGCAGAAGGGGTGGCCAGCGGGGTCGAGGAGTACGCGGACGTTCTCTTGCGGCTGGACCGCCGCCACCGAGGCTCCCAGAGCGACCGCCTCGGCGACCGCCGAATCGAGGTCGCCGACCTGAAAGTCGAGGTGCATCATCGGGCGCTGTTCCCCGCTGACTGGCGGCCAAACGGGGAAGTGGGCACCAGCAAGGAGGCAGGCATGGCCAGGATCAGCTATGACGACCAGACCGCGGCGGCGTTCAAGGCGGTCCGCGAGGTCCCACGCGACGGACTCTCGGAGTGGCGCGAGGCGGTACGACGCCACCTGCGCCCGTCGCCGGGAATCACTGTCGTGGACGTCGGCGCGGGGACCGGTGCGTTCGCCGCTGCCTTCAGCGACTGGTTCGACCTGAGCGTCGTCGCAGTCGAGCCATCGGCCGCGATGCGGGATCAGATCCCGCGGACACCGGGCGTCCAGGTGCTCGAAGGAAATGCGAGCGCGCTGCCGCTGCCGGATGAATCGGTAGACGCCGCGTGGCTCTCCCTGGTCATTCACCACATCCCAGACCTGGGCGTGGCCGCAAACGAGATCCGCCGCGTCCTCCGCCCCGGTGCCCCTGTCCTCATTCGACAAGGCTTCCCGGGCAGAGTGGATAGGGTCGAACTCGTCCGATGGTTCCCTGAGACCGCCCGGACGGTCGATACCTACCCTTCGGTCAAGGACACGTGCAAGGCCTTCGCGGCCGCAGGATTCCACCAGGACGCTCTCGAGCAGGTTCGTGAGACGTACTCGATCAGCCTCGCGGAATTCCTCGGCCAGGTGGAGACTTTCCGCGACGCCGACACCACGATGCGCAATCTCACTGAGGCCGAGTTCCTCCGCGGTAAAGAACGTCTCCGCCGGGCAGTACGACGTGCCGACGACACAGCGAACCCAGAAATCAGAAGCAACTGGCTTGACCTCTTGGTTCTCCGCTGATCGGTTCGCACGCGCGGCAACCCAACGTCATGATGTGTGGGTGACGGATGAGGTGCTGGCCAGCCAGGCTGACTATTACCGCCGTCGTGCCGCTGAGTATGACGTGACCGCGTATGGCGACGTTGCGGCCGCGCGTACCCGCATCGCTCGGCTCGTCGCAGAGATGCAGCCGACCGGCACGGTGTTGGAAGTCGCGTGCGGTACGGGGCTATGGACCGAAGCGCTGGCCGGTCTGGCTGAGACAGTGACCGCGATCGATCAGGCGCCCGAGGCAGTCGCGATCGCTCGCGATCGAGTGACAGCGAACAACGTCAGGTTCGAGGTCGCCGACATCTTCTCGTGGCAGGCCGCAGCGCGATTTGACGTGATCTTCTTCTCGGCGTGGCTGTCTCACGTGCCGATAAGCCGCTTCGAGCAGTTCTGGCAGGTGCTGCGAGGTCTGCTCGCTGCCGGCGGCCGAGTGCTGTTCGTCGACGAGCACGTCGACGTGCGCGACAAGGAGACTTATCTGCCCGGCGGTGATGAGATCGTCGAACGGCAACTACGGGATGGCAGCAGATATCGGATCGTCAAGAACTTCGTAGACCCCGAACGGCTGCGTCGCCGGCTAGGTGAACTCGGTTGGGAGTGCCGGATGCGGCGAGACGGCGGCGACTGGGTGTGGGTGTGCGGTGAGGCCCGCCCGTTCAGGTAATGCCCGCACCGCCTCGCAGCCCGGAATGCGCATCGTCGCGTAGATCGGGCCGTGGCGCATCCTCTACTAGAAGTCGGCTACACATGGGGGTCAGGCCGGCGGCCGGCATCAGGAACACGTGGCCAATCAGGCAGAGCAGCGAGACGTGCTCGATCGGGCCGTCCGTGCTGCAGAGATGCGTGCGTCGGACGACTTCGGCCGGCTGGCCACAGCCGGGGCAGCACACGATGTCCATGGGTCCCTCCCTGCCAGGGCTGGTGTGGCGCATTTCGTTACAGGAGGGCGGCTCAGCGTGCCTGATACACCGCCGCCGCTGAGGTTTCGCGTACGGGCTGCTCCGACCTGATCGCAACAGCCTTGCCACGCGACGAACACTAGTTACGCGAATACGTAAGAGCTTGTCGTTGGGATTTGCCAGCCCGCAGCATCGGGCCCGAACGGGCGCACCCCGCTGACTTACCGGGGGGCAGCGCTTCGGTGTGAACAGGGAGCGGTGTTGCGATGAAGAGAGTGGTCGTGGCGGGCCTGCTCGCCAGCCCGGTGATCCTTGCGTCCGGAGTCGCATCGGTAGCAGTGGCGGCGCCGCTCGCGCCCGCGTCGATCACCTGGAGCACATGCGATGACCCCGGCCTAGCGTCTGCCGGCGCCCAGTGCACTCTGCTGTCCGTTCCACTCGACTACGCGAATCCAAACGGCGCGAAGATCAAGCTGGCGGTGTCACGGATCGAGCACACCGTGCCCGACTCGCAGGCCCAAGGAGTCATGCTCATCAATGCCGGCGGGCCGGGGGTAGCCGGGATAGCGAACGCGCTGTCCACGTTCGGGCAGCTCGTGCCCAACGGCGCCGGCGGCTTCTACGACTGGATCGGATTCGATCCCCGTGGCGTCGGCGCGTCGCAGCCGTCGCTGTCCTGCGATCCGAACTACTTCGATTTCAACCGGCCGACCTACATCCCGCTGCGACAATCGACGGTGCGCACGTGGCTGGCCCGCGCGAAGCGCTATGCGGACGCGTGTGCCGCGAACAACGGGCTGATCTTGCAGCACATGACGACGATCGACGCCGCGAAGGACATGGACAGCATCCGAGCCGCTCTCGGCGTCGCACAAATCAACTACTACGGCTACTCGTGGGGCACTTATCTCGGCCAGGTGTACGGCACCTTGTTCCCGACGCACGTCCGCCGCATGGTGCTCGACAGCAACGTCGACCCTCGCAACGTCTACTACCAGGCCAACCTGAACCAGGACGTCGGCTTCGACCGCACCCTCGAGATCTGGTTCGGCTGGCTAGCTCAGCACGACAGCGTCTACCACCTCGGCAAGACCGTGAAGGCGGTCGAGGGGCTGTTCTACCGCACCGAGGCCCAGCTGACCCTGCATCCGGCCGACGGCAAGATCGGCGGCGACGAGTGGGTCGATATCTTCCTACAGACCGGCTACAAGCAATTCAATTGGCCTCTGCTGGCTGATGCGTTCGCGGGCTACGTGAACAACGGCGACGTGGCCAATCTCGAGAACCTGTTTCTGCTCATCGACGGCTTCGGCAACGACAACTCCTACGCCGTGTACAGCGCGGTGCAGTGCACCGACGTGCAGTGGCCGCAGCAGTGGAGCACCTGGGCGCGCGACAACTGGGTGACGTTCGCCAAGGCGCCGTTCGAGACGTGGGGCAACGCCTGGTACAACGCCCCGTGCTTGTTCTGGCCCGCGCCGGCGCACCAGCCGGTCACCGTCGACGGCCGGCGGGTGAGTAGCGCACTGCTCATCGACCAGACCCTCGACGCTCCTACCCC
The DNA here is from genome assembly GCA_046734095.1 of Actinomycetota bacterium. Classification (GTDB taxonomy): domain Bacteria; phylum Actinomycetota; class Actinomycetes; order Mycobacteriales; family Jatrophihabitantaceae; genus DASXRA01. Next base: position 28,458 of record JBKPQM010000196.1, read on the forward strand.
GTTCGAGGGCAGCCTTGAGG
>JBKPQM010000197.1:0-6097 GCA_046734095.1 Actinomycetota bacterium
GCGCAATACAGGCGTCAGGCATGAACCCAGGACCGGCCATGGCATACAGCCCGGCTCCATATGCCTTGCGGGCAATCACCGACACCTGCGGCACGGTTGCCTCCGAGACCGCGGTGATCATCTTCGCGCCGTGGCGGATTATGCCCTGCCGCTCGACCGCGCTGCCGATCATGAAGCCCGGCACGTCGGCGATGTACAGCAAGGGCACGTTGAACGCGTCGCACAGCCAGATGAACCGGGCCGCCTTGTCGGCCGAGTCGACGAACAGCACGCCGCCCTTGACGGCCGAGTTGTTGGCGAGAACCCCGACCGGACGTCCGTCGATGCGCGCGAACCCAGTGATCAGCTCCGCGGCAAAGAGTGGCTTGACCTCGAAGAACGAGTCGGCGTCGACCAGCCCGTCGATCACGTCGTGCATCTCGAAGGGCACCTGCTCCTCGGCCGGGATCACGTCGTCGGAGAGCGCCACCGCCGGCGACGATGGCGAGACGTCGGGCGGCATCTCCCGCCAGCACGTCGGCAGGTAGGAGAAGAACAACTTCGCCTGCTCGATGGCGTCCTCGTCGTCGACGGCCAGGTTGTCGCCGCATCCGGAGACGGTGGCGTGCATCCGCGCTCCGCCCATCTCCTCCAGCGTGACCTTCTCGCCCACGACCATCTCGGCCATGCGCGGCGAGCCGAGGTACATCGAGGCATTGCCCTCGACCATGATCACGATGTCGCAGAAGCTCGGGATATAGGCACCGCCCGCGGCGGAGGGCCCGAACAGGCAACAGATCTGGGGAACCTTGCCGGACAGCGCCACCTGATTATGGAAAATGCGTCCGGCGCCGCGACGTCCTGGAAACATCGCAACCTGGTCGGTGATCCGCGCGCCGCCCGAGTCGATGAACCAGAACAGCGGCAGTTCTTCGGTCAGCGCCCGCTCGGTGACCCGGATGATCTTCTCGACGGTCCGCGCGCCCCACGAGCCGGCCTTGACGGTCGGATCGTTGGCGACGACCAGGGCCGGGCGCCCGTCGACCAGGCCCTGCCCGGTGACCACCCCGTCGGCCGGCAGCCCGGGGGCGAGCGCGTTGGCGAGCTGGCCGTCTTCAACGAACGTTCCCTGGTCGAAGAGCATCGCGATGCGGTCACGCACGTACAGCTTGTGCTGCGCGGCGAGCTTGGCCGCCGCCTTCTCGGGCGGGGCGAGCGTCGCTGTCCGCATTCGCCGGACGCGGGTAGCCGTCCCGGCCGCTCGTCGCGGCTCGGGCCGATCCAGATCTCGGCGGCTTGCTGCGCTCATGTCCGGCGGCCCCGCGGGCTCTTCGCGCGAGCGCTCATCGCGCTGCAGGTCAGTCATTTCACCGGCAGGCCGAGGCCGCGAGCGATCACCAGGCGCTGCACCTCGGACGTGCCCTCGCCGATCTCCAGGACCTTGGCGTCGCGATAGAAACGCGCCACTGGGAACTCCTCCATGAAGCCGTTGCCGCCGAAGACCTGAGTAGCGGTCCGCGTTGCCGAGACTGCAGCTTCGGACGAGTACAGCTTGGCTTGGGCGGCGGCCTGCCGTACCTCGGAGTCCGGACGGCCGGAATCCTTCAGCCAGGCTGCCTTGTAGGTGAGTAACCGCGCCGCCTCTACCGCCACCGAGAGATCGGAGAGCGAAAAGGCAACCGCCTGCCGCGACCCGATCGGGACGCCGAACGTCTGCCGCTCGTTGGCGTAGCGCAGCGAATGCTCCAGGCAAGCCTGGGCCAACCCGACAGCGAGCGCCGAGATGGCGATGCGGCCGTCGTTGAGCACGCTCAGGAATTGCTGGAATCCGCGCCCCCGCCGGCCGAGCAGATTCGCCTCGGGCACCCGGCAGTCGTCGAACGTGAGGCCATGAGTGTCGGAGATGCGCCAGCCCAGCTTGTCGTAGGGCGGCTGGACGATCAGGCCGGGCGTGGCGGCCGGGACGATGATCGCCGAGATCTCGTCCGGACCGGTGCGAGCGGTTACCGTCACCAACGATGTGATCGCCGTGCCGGAGTTCGTGATGAACGCCTTGGCACCGTTGATCACCCACTCGCCGTCGACAAGATCGGCACGGGTCTTCGTGGCGCCGGCGTCCGAACCGGCCTCGGGCTCGGTCAACCCGAACGCCGCCAGCGTGCGCCCAGCCGCAAGATCCGGAATCCAGTACTGTTTCTGCTCTTCGGTGCCGAACGTGAGGATCGGGTTGATGCCCAAACCCATCCCGGCCTCGAGGGTGATGCCGAGCGACTGGTCGACGCGCCCGATCTCCTCGATCGCGACGCACACCGACGTGAAGTCGCCGCCACCACCGCCGTACTGCTCGGGCACGGCCAGGCCGAACAGCCCCAGTTCGCCCATCCTGTGCACGACATCGACCGGAAAGTGGTGATCGCGGTCCCATTGCGCGACGTGCGGCGCGATCTCCTGCTCGGCGAAGTCCCGCACCACCTTGCGGAACAGTTCATGCTCTTCGGAGAGTTCGAACATCAGGCCTCCCTTGACGTTTACGTCAACGTCAATCACCATAGCTCGGTGACGTCGACAAGGGAAGCTCAAATTACATCGCCGGGCCGTCGAACCTGGACCGTGGGCGAGCTGGCCGACGAACTCGGCGTGACCACGCGCACGCTGCGCTTCTACGAGGCGGAGGGTCTGATTTCGCCACAACGTGCGGGGGCGAACCGGGTCTACGACGCCCGGGACCGGACCCGGCTGAAGCTGATCTTGCGGGGCAAGCGCTTCGGCATGAGCCTGGCCGAGATCCGCGAGATCGTCGATATGTACGACGGCGCGGCGTCGTCCGAGCGCCGGCAGTTGGAGACGCTTCTCGGCCGCTTGGACGATATCGCTGCCGATCTGCGAGCCCGGCAGGCCGACCTACGACGAACGCTCAGCGAGGTCAACGATGTCGCGGCGCAGTGTCGGGCTCGGATGGCCGAACTCGGCGACGGTTGAGCCGGCGGCGGGGGTGCAGGCCGCGTTGAACGCGGGCCAAGCTGTCGGTGCGCGGCGCGAGAAGGCCCACACGCCCGGCGGTTACGCGCCTAACGGCGGGTAATGTGCGGGCCGTACCACCCGCCGGGAAGGAGGCCGGAACGTGCAGAAGGTGCTCATCGCGAACCGGGGCGAGATCGCCGTGCGCGTGATCCGGGCCTGCCGCGACGCCGGATACATCTCGGTTGCGGTGTATGCCGAACCAGATCGCGACGCGCTGCACGTCCGTATGGCTGACGAAGCCTATGCACTCGGCGGTACCACCCCCGGCGACTCCTACTTGGTGATCGACAAGGTGATCGCCGCGGCCAAGCAGTCAGACGCCGACGCAGTACATCCCGGATACGGATTCCTCTCCGAGAATGCGGACTTCGCCCAGGCAGTGATCGACGCCGGGCTCACCTGGATCGGGCCCTCGCCGCAGTCGATCCGCGACCTCGGCGACAAGGTCACCGCGCGGCATATCGCGATGCGGGCGGGAGCGCCGCTCGTGCCCGGCACACCTGAGCCGGTCGGCGGTGCGGGCGAAGTGCTGGCTTTCGCCGAAGAATACGGTCTCCCGGTGGCGATCAAGGCGGCGTTCGGTGGCGGCGGGCGAGGGCTGAAGGTGGCCCGGTCCCTCGAGGAGATCCCCGAACTTTATGCGAGCGCGGTTCGGGAGGCGCAGGCCGCGTTCGGACGCGGCGAGTGCTTCGTTGAGCGGTATCTGGATCGGCCGCGTCACGTCGAGGCCCAGGTGCTGGCGGACACGCACGGGAACGTGGTCGTTGTGGGCACCCGCGACTGCTCACTGCAACGTCGCCACCAGAAGCTGGTCGAGGAAGCGCCGGCGCCCTTCCTCAGCGACGCCCAGCGCGCCCAGATCCACTCGTCGGCCAAGGCGATCTGCCGCGAGGCCGACTATCACGGCGCCGGTACGGTCGAGTATCTCGTCGGTACGGACGGCACGATCTCGTTCCTCGAGGTCAACACCCGCCTGCAGGTCGAGCACCCCGTATCGGAAGAGACGACCGGTATCGACCTCGTGCGCGAGCAGTTCCGCATCGCCGACGGAGAGATCCTGCGATTCGCGGATGACCCGGAGCCGCGCGGGCACGCGTTCGAGTTCCGGATCAACGGCGAGGATCCCGGACGGAACTTCCTCCCCGCACCCGGAGTCGTCACGACCTACCGGGAGCCGGCCGGCCCCGGCGTGCGGGTCGATTCCGGCATCGAGCCGAATTCGGTCATCGGTGGCGCGTTCGATTCGCTGCTGGCCAAGCTGATCGTGTGGGGCGAGTCGCGCGACGAAGCGCTGGCCCGTTCGCGCCGGGCGTTGGACGAGTTCGTGGTCGACGGCATGGCGACCGCTTTGCCGTTCGACCGTGCGGTGGTGCGCGATTCGGCCTTCACCGCGTCTCCGTTCACGGTGCACACCCGGTGGATCGAGACCGAATTCGACAATCAGATCGCGCCGTTCGACGCCGCGGCCGTCGACGGCGCCGAGCCCGAAGAGCGGGAGACGATCGTCGTCGAGGTGGGCGGCAAGCGGTTGGAGGTGTCGCTGCCCGCGGGCTTCGGCGCCGGTTCGGGTTCGCCGGGCGCCCGCAAGGCGGCGCCCAAGCGCTCGGCGGGAAAGAAGTCGAGCGGGGCCGCCTCAGGCGACGCGCTGACCGCGCCCATGCAGGGCACCATCGTCAAGGTTGCCGTGAACGAAGGCGACGTCGTCGCCGCCGGCGATCTCGTCGTGGTGCTCGAGGCGATGAAGATGGAACAGCCGCTGAACGCCCACAAGGCCGGGACGATCACCGCCATGAACGCCGAGGTGGGTGCTGTCGTCACCTCCGGCGCAGTGATCTGCGACATCAAGGACTGACCCGTGGAGCCTGTAGCGCGGCTCCGCCGGGCGAAGGCGAGCAAGATGGGCCGTATGGCGAGGCGTCGTCCGCCGCCATGGCGTTGGCTGCTCTACGCGTTGGGCTTCGGGTTGCCCGAGCGCTACGACGACTGGGTGTTTCACGACCTCAACGACCGGGGCTGGCGCCGCCGCGAAGTCAGCCGGATCATGCTGCTCACCGTGCCGTTCGTCACGGGAGCGATGTTCCTACCCGGCGACATCGGGCTGCGGCTCATGACCGCGTCCTTCTTGGTGATCGGCCCGCTGTTCGTCGGTGCCGCGTACGCCGACGAGTTCCGGGCGTACCGGCTGCGCCAGCACGGGCTGCTGCCGCCGTCCGGCCCCGATCCCGACTAACCCGGCTCGCCGCTCGCTACCCCTGACGACGCCGGACGATGCGGTCGATCGCCTCGCTACGCTGCCGGGCGATCGACGCCATCTCGGCCGTACGCCGGCGTACGTGATCCGCGTCCGCGCCGGCGGAGAACACCATGGCCCAGCCGCCGCCGGCCTCCAGGCTGGGGACGACCTCGACCAATTCGTCCGTGCTGACCTGGTGGAGGCCGGCAAACTCGCGCGTGCCATCGACGACGGCGACGAGCACGTGCCCCTCGGCCACGTCGGCGACGGCAGCGGCGATCTCGTCTGCGTTCGCCTCGAACACCTCCGCGACGACGATTGTTGCGCGCGCACGCGCCTGGGCTTCAGGCGAGAGATCGGGCATGGCGTCCCCTTCAGCCGAGATCGTCGTGATGCATGAGGCGTCGGGCTGCCTCGGCCACCGAGCCGGACAACGCCGGGTATACCCCGATCGTCCCGGCGACATCATTCACCGTAAGGCCCCGCTGGACAGCCAAAGTCACCGGGAAGATTAGCTCGGACGCATTCGGGGCAACGATCACCCCGCCGATGATCACCCCGGTGGCCGGGCGACAGTGCAGCTTCACGAAGCCGTCGCGGTGGCCCTGCATCTTGGCCCGGGCGTTGGTCGCCAGCGGCAGCTTGACCGTACGGGCAGGTACGGATCCGGACGAGATGGCCTCGTAGCCAATGCCGACCGTGGCAATTTCGGGATGAGTGAAGACGTTCGCGGCCACCGTCTTGAGCCGCAACGGCGACACCGCCTCGCCCAGCGCGTGCCACATGGCGATGCGTCCTTGCATGCCGGCCACCGACGCGAGCGCGAGCACCCCGGTGCAGTCGCCAGCCGCGTAGACTCCCGGC
>JBKPQM010000198.1:0-24835 GCA_046734095.1 Actinomycetota bacterium
GCCGACCCGGCTCCGGCATCCGCCGTCCCGCCCGCGCCTACTCCAACGCCCGCGCCGGCGCCCCAGCCCACGTCGACATCCGGGCCGGCGCCCCAGCCCACGTCGACCACCCCGGCGGCCCAGCCCGCCTCGCCTCCGACGCCGACGGCCACAGCGTCCCGGGCGCCGCAACCCGAGTCGGCTCCCGAGGAGAGGACGATCCCGCTGCGCGGGGCCGCCGCCCGGGTCGTCGCGAACATGGAGACCTCGCTGACCGTACCGACAGCCACCAGCGTGCGGGCCGTTCCGGCGAAGCTGCTCATCGACAACCGGGTCGTGATCAACAACCACCTGCGGCGCTCCCGCGGCGGCAAGGTCAGCTACACCCATCTCATCGGGTACGCGGTGGTCAGGGCGCTGGCGGACCACCCGGCAATGAACAACCACTTCGCCGAGATCGACGGTAAGCCCGCCCTGGTCACGCCGGAGCACGTCAACTTCGGCCTCGCGATCGACCTGACCGGCCGCGACGGCCAGCGCTCGCTGGTGGTGGCCAACATCAAGGCCGCCGAGACGATGAACTTCGCCACGTTTTGGGGCGCTTACGAGGACATCATCCGGCGGGCGCGCACGGGCAAGCTCACCCCCGACGACTTCGCCGGCACGACGATCAGCCTGACCAACCCAGGCACCATCGGCACCAACCACTCGGTGCCGCGACTCATGGCCGGGCAAGGCACGATCATCGGCGTCGGCGCAATGGAGTACCCGGCCGAGTTCAGTGGCATGAGCGAGGACGCCCTCTCCGAACGCGCGATCAGCAAGATCATGACGTTGTCCTCGACGTACGACCACCGCATCATCCAGGGCGCGCAGTCAGGCGAATTCTTGCGGCGCGTGCACGAGTTGCTGCTTTCCGACGCGCTGTACGACGAGATCTTCGCGGCGCTGCGCATCCCGTACGAACCGATACGTTGGCTGGTCGACCGAGCATTCACGCACGAGGGTCAGATCGACAAGAGCGCCCGGGTTATCGAGCTGATCAACGCCTACCGCACGAACGGCCACCTGATGGCCGACACCGATCCGCTCGAGTACACGGTCCGCAGCCACCCCGACCTCGACATCACCCGGCACGGCCTCACCCTCTGGGACCTCGACCGCGCCTTCCCGGTAGGCGGTTTCGCCGGCGAGAGTTTGATGAAGATGCGCGACATCCTCGGTGTGCTGCGCGATGCGTACTGCCGCCGGGTGGGTGTCGAGTACATGCACATCACCGACCCGCACCAGCGCCGCTGGATCCAGGAACGCGTCGAGGTCAAGGGCGACGCCCCGAGCCGCGACGAGCAGTTGCACATCCTGGGTCGGCTGAACGTCGCCGAGGCGTTCGAGACCTTCCTGCAGACGAAGTACGTCGGGCAGAAGCGATTCAGTCTGGAAGGCGCCGAGACGGTTATCCCGCTGCTCGACGCAGTCTTGTCGGAGGCAGCCGATCAGGGGCAGGACGAGGCGGTCATCGGCATGCCGCACCGGGGCCGGCTCAACGTGTTGGCCAACATCGTCGGCAAGCCGTACGCGAAGATCTTCAATGAGTTCGAAGGCAACATGGATCCGAGCAGCGCGCAGGGCTCGGGCGACGTCAAGTACCACCTAGGCGCGCGGGGCAAGTTCCAAGCTCCGAGCGGCAATGTCATTGCCGTCCAGCTCACCGCCAATCCGTCCCACCTCGAAGCCGTTGACCCGGTGCTCGAAGGCATCGTCCGCGCCAAGCAGGACGTGATGAACAAAGGCGAAGCCGGCTTCACCGTGCTTCCCCTGCTGCTCCACGGCGACGCGGCATTCGCCGGTCAGGGCGTGGTGGCCGAGACGCTCAACCTGTCGCAGCTGCGTGGCTATCGCACCGGCGGCACGGTGCACGTGGTCGTCAACAACCAGGTCGGGTTCACCACATCGCCGTCGGCGTCGCGGTCGAGCCTCTACGCCACGGACATAGCCCGCATGATCGCGGCTCCGATCTTCCATGTGAACGGCGACGACCCCGAGGCGTGCGTGCGGGTAGCCAAGCTCGCCGTCGACTACCGGCGCGAGTTCAAGAAGGACGTCGTCATCGACATGATCTGCTACCGGCGGCGCGGCCACAACGAGGCCGACAATCCGTCGTTCACGCAGCCATTGATGTACGACATCATCGACAACAAACGCAGCGTCCGGAAGCTGTATACCGAGGCGCTCGTCGGTCGGGGCGACATCACGCTCGAAGACGCAGAGGCTGCGCTCAAGGACTTCCAGGCCCAGCTGGAAAAGGTCTTCCTCGAAACTCGTGACGCGAGCGACCACCGGCGCCACCAGCCGATGATGGACGACGCGGTGCCGATGCACCCGGTTAACACGGCCACCACGGTCGAGGTGATCAAGCGCATCGCCGACGCGTACGCGAACCCGCCTGAGGGCTTCACGATCCACCCGCGGCTCAAGCCGCAGATCGACCGCCGGATCGCCATGGCCAGCAACGGCAACGTCGACTGGGCTACAGCCGAGCTGTATGCCTTCGGCTCGCTCGTTCTCGAGCGGCGGGCCGTGCGGCTGACCGGGCAGGACTCCCGCCGGGGAACGTTCACCCAACGGCACGCGGTGCTCATCGATCGCCGGACGGGAGCCGAGTACACGCCGCTGAAGTTCCTGGCACCCGAGCAGGGACCGTTCTGGGCCTATGACTCGCTCCTTTCCGAGTTCGCCGTGATGGGCTTCGAATACGGCTACTCGGTGACCCGCGACGACGCGCTGGTGTGCTGGGAGGCCCAGTTCGGCGACTTCGTCAACGGCGCCCAGACGATCATCGACGAGTTCATCGCCTCCGGCGAAGCGAAGTGGGGGCAGCGGTCGGCGCTCTGCCTGCTCTTGCCGCACGGCTACGAGGGCCAGGGCCCCGACCACTCGTCGGGGCGCCCGGAGCGATTCCTGCAGCTGTCCGCCGAGAGCAACATGACCGTGGCGATGTGTTCGACGCCGGCGAACTACTTCCACCTGCTGCGCCGGCAAGGACTCTCGCCCGTGCGCCGGCCGCTGATCGCGTTCACGCCGAAATCGCTGCTGCGGCTCAAAGCCGCCGTCAGCGACCTGGACGACTTCACCAGTGGCACGTTCCGCCCCGTGATCGGCGACACCGTGGATCCGGCCGGCGTGCGTCGCGTGCTGCTGTGCAGCGGCAAGATCTACTACGACCTGGCCACCGAGCGCGAACGTAACGGTCGCACCGATATCGGCATCGTCCGCGTCGAACAGCTGTACCCGCTTCCGGCTGCCGAGCTCATGACCGAGCTCGACCGCTATCCGGCCGCCGAGCTGGTGTGGGCGCAGGAGGAGCCGGCCAACCAGGGCGCTTGGCCGTACATCGCGCTCAACCTGCCCAGCCACCTCAACGGACGGCCACTCGCTCGGGCTTCGCGCCCGGCGTCCGCGTCACCGGCGGTCGGCTCGGTGAGCGTGCACGAGGCGCAGCTGCGCGAGATCCTCGCAACCTCCTTTGTGTAAGGCTCTGTTGAGTGGTGCGTTTCGGCTCGAGTGGTGCGTTGTAGCGCCCCACTCGACGCATAACGCACCACTCAACGGAGGGGGTGGGCGTCGCCGATAGGTTGGCGGCATGGCCGATTCGATCCGCTGGGGCATCCTCGGGGCCGGCGGCATCGCCGCGCTTGTGGGTCCGGAAATCGCCGCCGAGCCGGGGAACGAGGTCGCCGCGGTGGGGGCGCGCGATCTCGGACGCGCTACTTCCCTGGCGAACGCGGTCGGCGCGCCCCGGGCGTACGGGTCCTACGCCGAGCTGGTGGCCGACCCCGACCTCGACGTGGTCTACATCGCGACCGCGCAGGGCCAGCACCACGACCACGCCCTGTTGGCCCTGCGCGCGGGCAAGGCGGTGCTGGTCGAGAAGCCGTTCAGCCTCAACGCCCGGCAGGCGCGGGAGGTGATCGCGCAGGCCCGACGGCGGCAGCTGTTCTGCATGGAAGGCATGTGGATGCGGGTCAATCCACTGATCATCCGGGCGCAGGAGATCGCGGCATCCGGTCGAATCGGCGACCTGATCAGCGTGCACGCCGATCTGTCGCGCCGCTTCGACTTCGACCCGAAGGACCGCGTGTACGACCTCTCCCTCGGCGGCGGGGCGCTCCTCGAGCTGGGCGTGTATCCGGCGACGTTCGCCTGGCTGTTCTTCGGCCGTCCCGACACCGTGCAGACGATCGGCGCGTTGTCGCCGACCGGCTCGGACGCGAGCGACGCGATGCAGTGGGGGTATCGAGACGGGCGCTTCGCCCAGATCTCGTGCAGCGCTGCTGGCACTAACCCGCTCACCGGGCTGGTTGCCGGTACCAAAGGCTGGATCTCGATCGGCGGCCGGGTCCACCGGGCGCCGTTCATCATCGTGCACGACGAGTCCGGCGACGAGGAATTGCGCCAAACCATTAAGGGCGGCGGCTTCGACCACGAGATCGCCGAGGTGGCGCGATGTCTGCGGGCCGGCGAGCTGGAAAGCCCGCTCGTCCCGCTCGACGAGACCATCGCGATTCTCGAAGTGCTCGACGAGGCGCGTGCGCAACTCGGTGTCCGATATGCGGCTGACTAGGTTGGCGGCATGGCCGATTCGATTCGCTGGGGCATCCTCGGAGCCGGGAGAATCGCCGGGACGGTCGGCGCCGACATCATGGCGACGCCCGGGAACGAGGTGGTCGCCGTCGGCGCGCGGGATGCTGGCCGCGCCGCGGCGCTAGCCGGCCGCCTCGGCGCAGCGCGCTCGTACGACTCCTACTTTGAGCTGGTGGCCGACGCGGACCTCGACGTCGTCTACATCGCGACCACTCACGGCCAGCACCACGAGCATGCGCTGCTCGCGCTACGGGCCGATCGGGCGGTGCTCGTCGAGAAGGCGTTCACGCTGAACGCGCGGGAAGCCCGCGAGGTCGTGGCCGAGGCTCGGCAGCGGCGCCTGTTCTGCATGGAGGCGATGTGGATGCGTTTCAATCCGCTCGTCCGCACCGCTGCGGACGTCGCCGCCTCAGGCCGGATCGGTGACGTGATCAGCGTTCGGGCCGATGTCTCCGGTCGGTTCGAGTTCGACCCGGCGCATCGGCTCTTCGACCTGGCGGTCGGCGGCGGTGCGTTGCTCGACATGGGCGTGTACGCGGCGACATTCGCCTGGCTGTTCCTGGGCCGCCCGGACACCGTCGCGGCCACCGGGCTCCTCTCGCCTACGGGCTCAGACGTCACGGTGGCGATGCAATGGGCCTACGACAGCGGCCGATTCGCGCAACTCGCCTCGACGACGCTCGGCCCGAACCAGTTCCCCGGGCTCATCGCCGGCACGGCCGGCTGGGTCTCGCTCAGCGCGCCCGTGTATCGGTCCGAGGCGATGACGATCCACGACGCGACCGGCGACGACGTGCTGACCGGCGAACTCCCCGGGCACGGGTACCAACCGCAGGTGCTGGAGGTCGAGCGCTGTTTGCGGGCCGGTGAGCTGGAGAGTCCGCTCGCTCCGCTCGACGAGACCATTGCGATCCTCGACGTCCTCGACGACGTGCGCGCCCAGATCGGCGTGCGCTACGCCGCCGACGGGGAGTAGCGATGTACTTCACCGACCGCGGCATCGAGGAACTCGCCGAGCGGCGCGGCGAGGAACACGTGAGCTTGGCCTGGCTCGCCGATCGGCTACAGGCGTTCGTCGACGCGAACCCGGATTTCGAGATCGCCGTCGATCGTCTCGCGACCTGGCTGGCCCGTGAGGACGGGGAAACCTAGTCAAACCTAGTCGCGATTCTCTCCGGCGATGATCATGGCGTTCTGGTCGAATATCGACCACAACTTCATGATCATCTGCGGGACGCAGCCAACTCGGCAGGCCAATACTGGGATTGGCCTGCCGAAGCGGCTTCATCATCGGAGAAATTGCCTATCCAAACAGGCCATTTGCTGCGAAGATGGCCCGGTGACTCCCGTGGTTCGTATTAGTGGCCGAGCCCTGGCGCGGCTTCTGCCCGATCTGCGCTTCGGCCCGGGTCCGGTGTATAGCGCGCTCGCCGACAGCATCACTGCGCTGGTTCTAGACGGTCGCCTCGCGCCGGAGACCCGCCTGCCCTCCGAGCGCGAGTTGGCCACACACCTCGCGCTCAGCCGGGCCACGATCACCACGGCCTACGACGCGCTGCGGTCCAGCGGTTTCGTCGTGAGCCGCACCGGCGCGGGTAGCTTCGTGACCGTTCCGCGAACGGCCCGCCGCGTCTCCCCCGGCCGGTGGACTGCTGCGACCGTGGCGCCGGCCGACGAGATCGACCTGTCCTGCGCCACCCTGGCCGCCCCGCCCACCGAGCTGGCCGAGGCCGTTAGCCGGGCGGCCGCCGAATTGCCCGCGCTCGCTGCGGGGCCCGGCTACAACCCGCTCGGCCTGGCCCAGCTACGCCAGGCAGTAGCGACGCGGTTCACGGCCCGGGGGCTGGCCACCCAACCGGAGCAGATCCTGATCACCAACGGCGCCCTGCACGCCTTCGACATGCTGCTACGGCTACTGGTCGGTCCGGGTGACCGGGTGATGACCGAGTTGCCGACCTACCCCGGCGCACTGGACGCGCTGCGCGCCAACGGTGCGCGCATCGTGCCGGTGCCGGTCTCGGCGGCGCGCGGGTGGCCCGTGCAGGACCTGCAGGCGACGCTGCGGCAGACCGCACCGCGACTCGCCTTTCTCATCCCCGACTTCCACAATCCCACCGGGATGTTGGTGGGCGAACGGGAACGCCGCGAGGTGCTACGGGTCGCCCGCCACACCGGCACCACGGTGGTCATCGACGAGACGTTCGTCGAGCTGGGCTTCGCCGGACCTCTGCGGCCGACCGCCACGATCGACTCGTCGGTCGTCACGCTCGGGTCGCTGTCCAAGCCGGTATGGGGCGGGCTGCGTCTGGGTTGGATTCGCGCGTCGGCCGACATGATCCGGCGCCTGGCTGTCCAGCGCGCGGCGACCGATATGGCCGGCTCGATCCTCGACCAGCTCGTCGGCGTCGCCCTGCTCGACCGCCTCGACGACATCACGTGCGCGCGCCGCGAGCAGCTGCGGGCCCAGCGGGACGCGCTCGTTGCGTCCCTGCGCGAACACCTGCCGCAATGGCGGGTCAGTGTGCCCGAGGGGGGCATGTCGCTGTGGGCCGAGCTCGACGCCCCGCTGTGCACGTCGCTCACCCTCGCGGCCGCGCAGCAAGGCGTCCAGCTCGTACCCGGCTCACGCTTCGGCGTCGACGGCACCCTGGAGAGGTTCTTGCGCATCCCGTTCGCGTTGCCGGCCGAGCAGCTCACCGAAGGCATTCGACGCCTCGCGCTGAGCTGGCAGCGCCTCGATCATGGGGCCGCCGCCGCCCGCCAACTCGTGGTGGCTTAACGCTTGCCCAACGATTAGGGCGTCGCCACTCCGTCGGCGCGAGCTTGGTCGGCGACGGCAGCGGCTACCGCCGGCGCGACCCGCGGATCGAACGGGGTAGGCACGATCTTGTCCGGGGCAAGCTCCGCGGCCACCACCTCTCCGAGCGCTGCGGCGGCGGCCAGCTTCATTTTCTCGGTGATCGCCCGGGCGCCGGCATTGAACGCCCCGGCGAAGATGCCTGGGAACGCGAGCACGTTATTGATCTGGTTTGGGTAGTCGCTGCGTCCCGTGGCGAATACCGCGGCGTGTCGATGCGCCACATCGGGCGCAACCTCGGGCGTCGGATTCGCCAGCGCGAAGATGATCGCCTTCGAAGCCATCTGCGCGACCGAGATCTCATCGACGGCACCGGCGCTGACGCCGATGAACGCGTCCGCATCAGCCAGGGCATCGGAGAGCGATCCGGCGAGCCCGGCCCGGTTCGTCGTCGCCGCCAGTTCTGCCTTCACCGATGTCAGATCTGACCGTCCACTGTGGACGATCCCGCGTGAGTCGGCCACGGCGATGTCGCCGATGCCCGCCGCCAGCAGGATCTTCGTGCACGCCACACCGGCTGCGCCAGCACCGGAGATCACGACTCGCAGGTCGCCGAGTTCGCGCCCGGTAATGGCCGCCGCATTCCGCAATGCCGCCAGCACGACGACCGCCGTGCCGTGCTGGTCGTCGTGGAATACGGGGATGTCCAAGCTGTCGCGCAGCCGAGCCTCGATCTCGAAACAGCGTGGCGCCGAGATGTCCTCGAGGTTGATGCCACCGAACGAGGGCGCGATCTGCTGCACGGTCCGCACGATCTCATCGGTGTTCGTCGTGTCGAGCACGATCGGCACCGAGTCGAGGCCGGCGAACTCGCGGAACAGCGCCGCCTTGCCCTCCATCACCGGCAATGCGGCCGACGGGCCGATGTTGCCCAGGCCCAGCACGGCCGTGCCGTCGCTGACGACGGCGACCAGCCGCGACCGCCACGTGTAGCGACGGGCCAGCGGCGGATCATCGGCAATTGCGCGGCACACGTCCGCTACGCCGGGCGTGTAGGCCAAAGACAGCGACTCGCGGTCAGTGAGCGCGATCTTGCTTCGCATCGCCAGCTTGCCGCCCTCGTGGACCCGGAAGACCGGTGCGGACGGATCGATTTGCACAGCGTTCCCCACAATCAGCGTCGACGAAGGCGCGCCAGGGGTTACGGCACGTTGAGCATCCAGGGTTCTCCCGGTGCATCGAGTTTGGCACGGTTGCCACCCGAAGGGGTAGGCGAGATCTGTCACGCCGCGGTGCGCATGGGCCGGGTCCGGAATCAACGACCCTCGAGCTTCAGCGAGGCCCGCCCGCCCTACGGCTCAGTGCACCCGCCGCGGCAGCCAGGACCCGCGCCGGGCCGGCAGCCGCAGCACGACGCGAGCCAGGACGTCCGCCGAGCCATGACTACGGCTGTCGCCGCCAGCGGCGTCGTTGTCGCTGCGGACCAGCCAGCCGTCGTCCTCGCGACGCTCCACCCGCTTGACGACGAATCGCTCGGGCATGCTGCGGAACCGCGCCAGCACGACATCCCCGGGGCGCACCCGAGCTCCGTGCCGGACCACCACCACATCGCCGTCGTAGAGCGTCGGCACCATCGACGGGCCGGCCACGCGCACCTTTTGCCACGGCAACACGCGGATATCGTGCCCGAACCCCGGGAGTAGGGTCGCACGAGTAGCCACTCGGCCGTTTCAGCAGGAGGTCAAAGCGATGCCATTGTTCCGCCCGACGATCACCGCGTACGCACATTGCGACCTGCCGTGCGGCGTGTACGACCCGGCCCAGGCTCGAATCGAAGCCGAGTCAGTCAAAGCCATCATGGAGAAGTACCAGGACAACGACGACCCGGTCTACCGCACCCGCGCGCTGATCATCAAGGAACAGCGGGCGGAACTGGTCAAGCACCATCTGTGGGTGCTGTGGACCGACTACTTCAAGCCGCCGCACTTCGAGAAGTACCCGCAGCTGCACGACCTGTTCAACCGTGCGACGAAAGCGGCCGGTGCCGCCGGCGGCAAAGGCAGCGTCGACCCGGCTGACGGACAGAAGCTTCTCGACCTGATCGCCGAGATCGACAAGATCTTCTGGGAAACCAAGAAGGCGTGACGTGTCGTGCGAGGCCGGCTCCGATTCGGGGCCGGCCTTCGTCGTCCCGGGGGCAGTCCCGGACGACACGGCGCTGTGGCTGATCCGCCATGGCGAGACCGAGTGGAGCAAGTCCGGCCAGCACACCAGCCGCACCGAATTGCCGCTGACTCCCGAGGGCGAGAAGCGAGCGGCGGCCCTCGGCGCAATGCTGGCGAACGTGCATCCGGTCCTCGTGCTGTCGAGCCCACGTCAGCGCGCACTGCGGACGGCCGAACTCGCTGGGCTCCACGTCGATGCCATCGACCCCGACCTCGTCGAATGGGACTACGGCGACTATGAGGGGCTCACCACTGCGCAGATCCGCGAGCGCGTCCCCGGCTGGTCGCTGTGGACGCACCCGGTTCCCGGTGGCGAAACGCCCCGCGAGGTAGCCGCGCGCGCCGACCGGGTGCTGACCCGCGCTTTGCCGTACCTGGCTGAAGGCCCCGTGATCTTCGTCGCGCACGGGCACATCAGCCGGGTGATCGGAGCACGGTGGATCGGCCTCGCCGCTGCGGACGGCGGTCGACTGGCGCTCGGGACGGCTGCGCCGTCCGTACTGGGCGGCCAGCACGGCGCTGCGGTCATCGAGCGCTGGAACGTGCCGAATCCCGCTGCGCCGTAAGCACTTAGACGTCGCGCTCGCGATCGAGCGCCGCGCGGGCAGGCGGTGTGAACAGCAGATACAGCACCGCCACCGCGGTGAGCAAGATCGGCGCCCCGTAGGCCATCAATCCGGCTTGGAAGCCGAGGCTGTAACTGACGGGCAGCGCGAGCAGTTCGAGGACGATGACCGGAGTGCGGGCCGCGGGCCGAAGCGCCAGTAGTCCGCGCGCGCAGGCGAACAGGACCAACATCCCGAGTAGTGCGAGCGCCGCGTCGAGCAAGGCCCGGGCGACGCTGTCCGGATGACCCACGATCGTCTTGACGATCAGCACAGCAGCCGCGCCGAACAGCGCGGCCGCCTGCAGCGCGACGATCCCCGCGGCAGCACGCACCTGCACCGGGATCGGCCGGTCGCCTGAATGCGCAATCATCAAAGGGAAGGTTAGCCCGCGGGTAATCTGCTTTGTGTGCGCGTGCTCGTGGTCGTGAATCCGCGGGCCACCGCGATGTCCGAACGCCAACGCGACGTACTTGCCCATGCGCTGGGCAGTGCGTCGGAGTTACAGATCGAACAGACCGCCAATCGTGGGCATGCCGCCGCGCTCGCCTGTCGGGCGATGCGCGATCGCGTCGACGTGGTCATCGCCCTCGGGGGCGACGGAACCGTGAACGAGGTAGCCAACGGACTACTCACTGACGGGGTCCACGACGCGATTCCCGCCTTGGGTGTGGTGCCGGCCGGCTCGACGAATGTCTTCGCCCGCGCCCTGGGGCTACCCAACAACCCGGTCGAGGCAACCGGCGTACTGCTCGATGCGCTGCGGCGCGGACGCCGGCGCCGGATCAGCCTCGGCCGCCTCGAGGACCGCTGGTTCACGTTCACGGCCGGCATCGGCTTCGACGCGGCGCTCGTCGCCGGCGTGGAGAAGCACCGCACCCGGGGGGCGCGTTCGACCCACGCCCTCTACGCCCGCGTGGGCGTGCGCGAGTTCCTGCGCAGCGACCGCCGGCATCCGCTGCTGCATCTCGACCTGCCGGACGGCACCACCGTCGACAACCTGTTCTACGCCGTGGTGGCCAACTGCGATCCGTGGACGTTCGTCGGCAACCGGGCGTTGCGGCCAACCCCGCTGGCATCGTTCGACACCGACCTGGATGTCTACGCCCGCACCCGGATGGGCGTGATCAGCGTCGTCTACGGGTTGGCGCAGCTGATGCGCTCGAAGCCGCGTTCGACCGGCGGGTGGGGGGTGCTGCTCGAGCACGACGTGCCGGGATTCGTGCTCCGCGCGGACGAGCCGATGCCAGTTCAGGTGGACGGCGACCTCCTGGAGCCTCGAGAAAAGATGCAGTTCTGGTCTGTCCCGCGCGCACTCAGCGTGGTAATTTAGGGGTTACGTCCAGAAATGTCCGGCCGAATGTAGGGATCGGAAAAGTTGCGGCAAGTCTGCGCTTGCCGCCCGCGCAGTATTCGGCAAGGCTAAGTGCCGGTCTGGGCCCAGCCAGGAGTGCCCGCGTGTGCAGACGCGTACGCAACGTCACTTCGAGGGTGACCTAGTCCGCACAGTGTGAACAGGCCTTGAAGTGTGGCTGAGCTCGTGAAAGTATTCACAAGCACGGCGGAGGCGACGGAGCCCCGCCGCAGCCTTGAGGTAGAGGAGAGATAGGACCAATGGATTGGCGTCACCGCGCGATCTGCCGTGACGAGGACCCGGAGCTGTTCTTCCCGATCGGCAACACGGGCCCGGCACTACTTCAGATCGAGCAGGCCAAGGCCGTCTGCCGGCGATGCCCGGTGATCCAGGATTGTCTCGCGTGGGCGCTGGAGAGCGGCCAGGACGCGGGGGTCTGGGGTGGTCTCTCCGAGGATGAACGCAGGGCGCTCAAGCGGCGTCGTGCGCGTGCTCGTGCTCGGACGGCCTGACCCGATCGGTTCAGATCGTTGGGGCGCGTCGCCCGGGCTCGCTCCACTCGCTGCGAACGACAGCCGAGCATGCATGCCTGACTGTTGCGCAGTGCGAGCCCGGGCAGCGCGTCCCCCCGCATCAAGGACGAGCGAGCGGGACGAGCAAGGTCAGCCGGCGTCGGGAATGAGCGGACGGGCCAGCAACACTGTCACCCGGGCCTGAGCACCGCTTTGACCATCCTCGCGCGAACGCAGGTCCAGTGATCCGCGAAGCTCAGCCGAGGCCAGCGTGCGTACGATCTGCAGGCCGAGTCGGTCGCTCTTTTCGGGCGTGAACCCCGCCGGCAGACCCACGCCGTCGTCGCTCACCGTGACGGTCATGCGTCCGTGCGAGCGCCACGCGCCTACCTCGATCGTGCCGCCCTCGCGGCCGCCGTCGGTCGCCGGAAACGCGTGCTCGACGGCATTTTGCACCAGTTCGGTCAGCACCAGCACCAGCGCAGTCGCAACCTCGGCCGGGACCTCACCGAACGTTCCGGTCCGCCGCAGTCGTAGCCTCCCGGCCGAGCCGGTGACATCGGCAAGCATGTCCAGCAGCCGGTCGACGATCTCATCGAACGGCACCACCTCATCAACCGACACCGACAGCGTGTCATGGACGAGCGCGATCGAACTGATGCGTTGCATCGACTCCTCGAGGGCCGCCCGGGCCTCCGGCTGAGCCACCCGGCGCGCCTGCAGCCGTAACAGCGCCGCGACGGTCTGCAAGTTGTTCTTGACGCGATGGTGGATCTCGCGGATCGTCGCGTCCTTACTCATGATCTGACGGTCGCGCCGGCGCACCTCGGTGACGTCGTGCAGGAGGATCAGCGCGCCGAGTACCTCACCGCGCGGATGCAGCGGCAAGGCCCGGAACGCCACGGTCGCGCCACCGCCGTCGACTTCGAGGCCGGTCGGGTTGCCGCCGTCGACCGCCTCCCGAACGGCTCGCGCCAGATCCCTCGCATCGAACGGGTCGTCCGCGACGGTGCTGGTCAGCGCATCGATAGGTTCACCCATCACATTGCCGGTGACACCGAGCCGCCGGAAGGCCGAGAGCGCGTTCGGGCTCGCGTAGAGGATCGTGCCGTCGGGCTCGACTCGCAGCAGGCCGTCGCCGACCCGCGGGCCGGCGCCTTCCTCCCACCCCCCTTCCGGTCCGGGGAAGGTGCCGTCGGCGACCATCGCCGCGAGGTCGGCCGCGCTTTGCAGATACACCAGCTCGAGCTGGCTGGGGCTACGCACACTGGCCAGGTTGCTGTCGCGTCCGAGGACGGCCAGGACCTGGCCCTCGTAGCGGACCGGCACCGCCTCACGCCGGATGGGCAAATCGCCATCCCAGTCGGGGTCGGCCTCCCGATAGATGCGTTCTTCGGTCAAGGCGATTCGCATCGGCGCAGCCCGGGCGCCTTTGATCATCGTGCCGACCTGATCGTTCAGGTAGGCCGTGGGCCCTGTGGTGGGACGGCATTGCGCGACGCACAGGAACGCGTCGTCCGCGATGGGTACCCAAACCAACAAGTCGGAGAAGGAGAGGTCGGCGAGCAGCTGCCACTCCCCCACCAGCCGTTGGACATGGTTGACCTGGGCGTCGTCGAAGGACGTCTGGGCACTAAGCAAATCCGAGAGCGCTGGCATCGCCGATGAGCCTAAAAGGGTTCGCTCCGCGCACTCGCACCGGACCCACGCGCGTGGGTTCACCCGGCGCACCCGATCGAGTCGGTCGTCCTACTGAGGCCGGTACTCGCTGTGCGCGGCCTCGATGGTGACTTCGGTGATACGCATCCGGATGCGCGCCCGCAAGCTCTCCGGAGCGATGTCACCGCCACAGCAGCGGGCTACGAGGGACTTGATGTCCTGCTCGAGACCGAACTCGCGCAGGCACGGTCCGCACTCGTCCAGGTGCTGCCGAATCCGGCGGGCAACATCGGGGTCGGACTCGTCGTCCAAGTAGCTGAACACGTCCTTGAGGACGTCGTCGCAGTCGATGCCCCCGGGGCCGAAACCGAGCGGGCTCATCACGACTCACCTCCCACAACGGCCTCGGAACCGCTCGGGAGGAGCCCGCGTTCGCGCGCATAGTCACTCAGTAGCCGCTGCAACTGGCGCCGGCCACGGTGCAGGCGGGACATCACCGTCCCGATCGGCGTGCCCATGATCTCAGCGATCTCCTTGTACGCGAAGCCTTCGACATCAGCCAGGTACACGGCGAGTCGGAACTCCTCCGGCAGCGCCTGCAGTGCTTCCTTGACGTCGGAGTCCGGCAGATGGTCGAGCGCGTCCATCTCGGCGGAACGCAGCCCGCTCGAGGTATGCGACTCGGCGCGCGCAAGCTGCCAGTCCTCGACCGTGTCGCTGTTCGCTTCCTGCGGCTGGCGTTGCCGCTTGCGGTAGCTGTTGATGAACGTGTTGGTCAGGATGCGGTACAGCCAGGCCTTGAGATTGGTGCCCTCGGTGAATTGGTGGAATGCCGCGAACGCCTTGACAAAGGTCTCCTGCACGAGATCCTCGGCATCGGCCGGGTTGCGCGTCATGCGCATCGCAGCCGCGTACAACTGGTCGACGAACGGCAGCGCGTCGCGCTCGAAGCGTTCGCGCCGCTCCTCGACCGTCTCTTCGTGCACTGCGACCCTTTCGTCGGACGGACCGGGTTCGATCCGCTCTACGGAGGATACGGCGCGGTGCTGCGGGTCCGGTGTGGGGACTCCCACCAGATCCGGCGTTGCCGGTGGTGTCCACTCCGGCCAGTACCGAATTGATTGGGCCGTGATGGGTTGGGCCGTTGCCTGGGCCTCGACCACGATAACCGTCCTTCCGTTGTTCCCTCGGGCCAACAAATGCCGGCCGCGTCCGCATTCCCCGTCCGGCTGCTCATTCTGGCGGCCTCCAGCCCGCGACCCGGGGGCGTCCTGACGTACGTTCGCTCGGTGGCCGCTGGGACGCCCGCGACGGCGCTACTCGCTCGCGAGAAGATCAGCCATACCGTGCATCGGTACGACCAGGACCCCCGGGCCGAGGGCTACGGCGAGGAGGCAGCGGCCGCCCTGGGCGTCGCTCCGCAGCGGCTGTTCAAGACGCTGATCGCTTCCGTCGACGGCCGGCTGGTGTGCGCCGTGGTCCCGGTGGCCGGACGGCTCGACCTGAAGGCGCTGGCGGCGATCGTCGGCGGCAAGCGGGCTGGGATGGCCGACGCCGCCACGGCGCAGCGCGCGACCGGCTACGTCGTCGGCGGCATCTCGCCGCTCGGCCAGAAGACGCGCCTGCCGGTCGTCGTCGACGCATCGGCGCAGGCGCTCCCGACGGTGTACGTCTCCGCCGGCAAGCGCGGGCTGCAGGTCGAGCTGTCGCCGGGCGACCTGGTCCGGCTGACCTCCGCAACGTTCGCCCGAATCGCCACATGAGAGCATCCGGCGCATGAACGTGCCCTTCGCCATCGAGCCGACAGACATCGACGGTCTACTGGTGATCCGGATGAAGCAGACCTCCGACGAGCGCGGCACGATCCGCGAGGTGTTTCGGGCGAGTGCATTCGTGGCGGCCGGCCGGGCCGTCGGACCGTGGCTGCAGGTGAACGCCACTGAAAGCGAGCAGGGCGCGATCCGAGGACTGCACGGCGAGGCGATGACCAAGCTCGTCGCCATCGTGTACGGCGAGGCATTCGGCGCATACGTCGACGTACGGTCGAGTTCGCCCAGCCGCGGCAAGGTCGTGACAGTGCCCCTGGTGAAGGGAGCGCAGGTGCTCGTGCCGCCAGGTGTATGCAACGGTTTCCAGTCCGTCAGTCCCGGCACGACCCAGTACCTCTACTGCTTCGACGCCGAGTGGGTGCCGGGCATGTCGGGGGCCGCCGTCAACCCGATGGATCCTGACCTGGGCATCGTCTGGCCGCTGCCGATCGACGTGCACGATCGCACACAGCTGTCGGCGAAGGACGCCGGCCTACCGATGTTGCGGGACGTGCTCGGCTAGGAAGTGCGCGACCGCCTCTGACACTGCCCGGGGGTTCTTCTTCAGCGAGTGGGTGTCGCCCGGGATGACGACGACCCGGCGACCGCGCGCCCGCGGCGGCATACCGAACGTGTCCCGTTCGCCCTGCACGACAAGTACCGGCACTTGCGGCAGCTTCAGCTCGCCGAGTCGGCTGCGTTCGGGCCGGCCCGGCGGATGCAGCGGGAAGGCGAGCGCGATGACGGCCACCGCCCCGGACTCGCTGGCCGTCCGACACGCGACCCGGGCTCCGCTCGATCGTCCACAGTGGACAGCCGGCAACTCGCCCAGCTGTTCGCTCAGCGTGCCCGTTACGGCGAGCCACGCCTCGTCCAGTCGCGGGGCCGGTGCCGGGGCTCGGCGCCCGGCGACCCGGTACGGCTGGGTGATCCGGGCGACCACGAAGCCGGCCGTCAGCGCCCCGTCCCGGGCGGCGCGCACGTCCGGAGCCTCGACGCCGCCACCGGCGCCGTGCCCGGCAAAGAGCACACCGCTCGGCTCGCCGGGCGGCCGGTCGATATCCCCCCAGGCCGTCCCCGACGGGATGAGAACCTCGACGCGCGTCATGTGACGGCCTCCTCACCCGATCGCGCAACGTTCGGCACCGTCAGCGTGCCAAACGTTGCGCGACTTTAGCTGCCAAACTGGAGGGGTGTGTGGTCGATACGTAAACGTCGCCTCCAACGCCGACCTGACCGACGAGTTCGACGTCGAGGAGGTGGTCGGCGACGACCCGGGTCCGTCGTGGAACGTGGCTCCGACCGATCCGGTTCGGGTCATCGTCGAGCGTCCGCCGCGGGAACCCGACGCGCCGGCGGCCCGGGTACGGCAGCTCCGCACGGTCACGTGGGGGTTGGTGCCCAACTGGTCGAAGGACGCCAAGGGCGGCGCCAAGATGATCAACGCGCGGATCGAGACGGTGACCGCCAAGCCGGCGTTCAAGACAGCGGCGGCCCGGCGCCGCTGCCTCGTTCCGGCGCTCGGCTACTACGAGTGGCAGAAGACCGACCACGGCAAGGTGCCGTACTTCCTGCATGATCCGAACGGTCGGATGCTCGCGATGGCCGGACTGTACGAGCTGTGGCGTGATCCGGACAAGGCCAAGGACGATCCGGGCCGCTGGCTGTGGACGTGCACGATCATCACCCAGGAGGCTCCCGACCTGCTCGGCGTCATCCATGATCGCAACCCGGTGGTCGTGCCGCCCGAACTGCAGGATCAGTGGCTGGATTGCTCGAGTGAGGATGCGGCCACCGCTGCGCGCGTTCTCGAGCAGATCCCCCAGGCTCGGCTCGAGCCATACGTGGTGTCGCAGGCAGTGGGCAACGTGCGCAACAACGGTCCTGAGCTGATCGAGCCGGTCGACCCTGCGCTGCACCCTGAGCAGGAGCGCCTCGACCTGCACCACACGCCGGTGCGTGATCGGGCAGACTGACCACGTGACCTTGGCACCTGCACCGTGGCCGGCGCCGCGCGCAAAGGGTTCGGTCCACGCTCGCGTCGAGATTCCAGGCTCGAAGTCGCTGACCAACCGGGCGCTCGTTCTCGCGGCGCTGGCCGACGGGGATTCTCGCGTCGAGCGCCCGCTACGAGCCCGCGACACGGAGCTGATGATCAAGGCATTGGGCACGCTGGGTGTGCGCGTCGACGATCGCGACGGCGCCTGGACGGTGAGTCCAGCCACGCTGCGCGGGGGAGTTGTCGACACCGGGCTCGCCGGGACGGTCATGCGGTTCGTGCCGCCGATCGCGGCGCTCGCCGACGCTCCGGTCACGTTCGACGGCGACGACCGGGCCCGTGACCGTCCTATGTGGACACTACTTGACGCGCTGCGACAGGCCGGGGTGGTCGTCGACGACGCCGGCCGCGGGCGGCTGCCGTTCACGGTTCGGGGTTCGGGATCGGTGGCCGGCGGCAAGGTCGAGATCGACGCCTCGACGTCCTCGCAGTTCATCTCGGCGTTGCTTCTCGCCGGTGCGCGGTACGAGAAGGGCATCGAAATCCTGCACGTCGGTGAGCGGGGACTCGTGTCTGCGCCGCACATCGAGATGACCGTCGACATGCTGTCCCGATCTGGCGTCGAGGTGGCTCGCCCGACCCGGACGTCGTGGCTGGTCGCGCCCGGGCCGGTCCGCGCGCAGGACGTCGTCATCGAGCCGGATCTCTCGAACGCGGCGCCCTTTCTCGCGGCCGCTCTCGCCACCGGCGGCGCGGTCACCGTGCCGGATTGGCCGGCCACCACGACACAACCGGGCGACGCGCTGCGCTTCGTGTTGGCGAAGATGGGCGCCGAGGTGACGTTCGACGGCGGGGACCTGACCGTTCGCGGCACCGGCCCGATCGCGCCTCTCTCCGCCGACCTCCGCGACGTGACCGAGCTGGTGACTGTCGTCGCCGCGCTCGCCGCCCTGGCCGAGGGCCCGTCGCACCTCACCGGACTGGGCCACATGCGCGGCCACGAAACCGATCGGCTGACGGCATTGCGCACCGAGATCAACCGGCTCGGCGGCGAGGTCGTCCAGACGCCGGACGCGCTGCACGTCACGCCGCGACCGCTGCACGCCGGGGTCTGGCGGGCGTACTCGGACCACCGGATGGCCACCGCCGGCGCCGTCCTCGGCCTGGTCGTCGACGGCGTTCAGATAGACAACATCGCGACGACGAACAAGACGCTGCCGGACTTCCCCGGCATGTGGGCGAGGATGCTGGCCTAGTGTCGCGCCCACCATCTTCGCCCGTCGGCCGGTTCGGACCGCCGTAGTGCCTCGGGACGTCCGGCGGCTGGACGAAGACGACGTCCGGGTACGGCCGGGGCGGGGCAGCCGGCCCCGGTCGAAGCAACGGCCGGAGCACGAGGGCGCCGTTGAGGGCATGGTGCTGACCGTCGACCGCGGACGTTACGCAGTCCTCATGGACGACGTGACCGTGACAGCTATGCGGGCCCGCGAGCTGGGCCGCAAGGGCATCGCCGTCGGCGATCGGGTGAGCGTGGTCGGTGATCTCTCTGGTGCGCCGGACACGCTGGCGCGCATCGTGCGGGTCGAGGAGCGGGACACCGTACTGCGGCGTACGGCGGACGATACCGATCCGCTCGAACGGGTCATCGTCGCCAACGCCGACCAGATGGTGATCGTGGCCTCCCTGGCCGAGCCACCGCCGCGGTACGGGCTGATCGACCGCTGCCTGGTCGCCTGCCTGACCGCCGGCCTCGAACCGCTGCTGTGCCTGACGAAGTCCGACCTGGCCGAGCCGTACGAGGCCCTTGCCCGGTACGAGCAGCTGGACGTGCCGGCGGTGGTGACCCGGCACGGCGACCCCGGCCCGCTACGGCCCCGCCTGTCCGGGCAGACCTCGGTATTCGTCGGCCATTCCGGAGTGGGCAAGTCGACGCTGATCAACGCACTCGTGCCCGGTGCGCGGCGGGCCGTCGGTGTGGTGAGCGGCATCGGGAAGGGCACCCACACCTCCAGTTCGGCGATCGCGCTGCAGCTGCCGGAAGGCGACGGGTGGGTGATCGACACACCGGGCGTGCGCTCGTTCGGGCTCGCGCACGTCAGCGCCGACGATCTGCTGTGGGCGTTCCCCGATCTCGAGGACGGCGCCACGCAGTGCCCACCCGGGTGTGAGCATCAGTCTGCGGCGGCCGGCTGCATGCTCGACGCCTGGGTGGCGGAGGGCCACTCGACGCCGGAGCGACTCGAGGCATTCCGCCGGCTGCTGGCCAGCCGGTCGTCGGCCGAGAGCTAGGAGAGTGCCGTGACCGTCAGTCTCACGCACATCTACCGGTACCCGCTCAAGTCGGGTCAGCGCGACGGGCCGCGGCAGGCCGAGGTCGAGCCGTGGGGGCTCGCGGGTGATCGGCGCTGGATGATCGTCGACGACGGCGGGACCGTCATCACCGCCCGGGAACATCCGCGCCTGCTGTGGGTCAGCGCGCTGCTCGACGGCTCGGCGCTGCGGCTGCGCACCCCCGGGCGCGCCGAGCTCACGGTCAAGGCGCCGCACGGCACCTACGCGCCGGTGCAGCTGTGGCAAAACAGCCTCGACGCCGCCCCCGGCGGCGACGACGCGCACACGTGGTTCAGCGAGGTGCTCGGTGTACCCGTCCGGCTGGTGTACCTGGACGATCCGCTGCGCCGCCGTCCCAACCCGCGCTTCAGCGATGAAGGCGATCGGGTGTCCTTCGCCGACGGTTACCCGCCTTGACGTGATCCACCCTGACATGAGGCGACCGCCGTCATGTGATCAAGACGGCGAGTTGGCGGCAGGGAACACCAGTTCCCCCCTCTTGATCACGTGACACCCCGGCCGGGAGTCGCGCCGCAGATGAAAGGATGTTCCGTAGACCGCGACCGTCCGACTGTCGACGTGGGAGCCGCCATGCGCAAGTTCGTGATCATGGGGATTCAGGGCAGCGGCAAGGGGACCCAGGCGAAGCTGCTTGCCGACGACCTTGACCTCGAGCACATCAGCGTCGGCGAGATCTTCCGGTGGAACGTCCAGCACCATACGAAGCTGGGCGCGCAGGTTCGGCGCACCGTCGCCGCCGGACGGCTCGTGGGTGACGACGTCGTGGAAGCCGTCGTGCGGCAGCGGCTCACGGACCACGACTGGAACTACGGCTTCATCATCGACGGCTTTCCCCGCAGTGCCCGGCAGGCCGAGTTCTTCCTCGAGAGCTACGACATCGACGGCGTGATCAATCTCGAACTGCCCGACGAGGAAGTGCACCGCCGCGTGCTCGCCCGCCGGCTATGCACCCAGTGCGGGCTGGACTACAACCTGATCGCGTCCCGCCCGAACGTGCCTGACGTATGTGACGTCTGCGGCGGACGCCTCGCCGCCCGGGAGGACGACAACCCCGAAGCGCTGGCCGTGCGCGTCGCGGAATACCACGAGCAGACCAAGCCACTGATCGAGATCTTCCAGCGTAAGGAGTTCGTCTCCAGCGTGGACGCCACGGCACCGGTGCTCGAGGTACAGACTGCTATCCGCACCCATTTCGAGCTGCCGCCGCTGTCCCCCGGCCCGTGATGATCTCGGCTGGAAGTGGGAAATTTCGCAGTTGGGGCAGAGATGATCATGGATGGGCTAGCGCCTCCTGCTTGGCCAACCATTCGCCCAGCACCTCGACCGCCTCGGCGATCTCGGCCGACTCGCCGGCGAAGGAGATCCGGATGAACTTACCCCCGTCCATCGGGTCGAAGTCG
Organism: Actinomycetota bacterium; assembly: GCA_046734095.1. Lineage (GTDB taxonomy): Bacteria > Actinomycetota > Actinomycetes > Mycobacteriales > Jatrophihabitantaceae > DASXRA01. The sequence continues at coordinate 21,332 of JBKPQM010000198.1, forward strand.
ATGCCGGGGGCAACGGCCACGCCCGTCTCGTCCAAAAGGCGGGCGCCGAAGGCCAGGGAGTCCGACGTCCAGCGCGATACGTCGGCGTAGATGTAGAACGCACCGTCGGCCGGGGCGAGGCGATTCAGGCCGATCGCGGGTAGCCGCTCCAGCAGCAGCTCGCGGTTCGCACGGTAGCGGGAGACATTGGCGTCGAGTTCGGCGTAGGCGTCGAAGGCGTGCACGGCGGCGTATTGCGCCAGCGTCGGCGGGCAGAGCGCGAAGTTGCTCGCGAGCCGGTCGACCGAGTCGAGCAGCTCGTCCGGCACGAGCAACCACCCCAGCCGCCACCCCGTCATGGAGAAGTACTTCGAGAACGAGTTGACGACGATGGCGTTGCGGCTCGTCGACCAGGCACATGACGGCGAGCCGGCGTACGTGATGCCGTGGTAGATCTCGTCGCTTATCAGCCGGACGCCGTTCGCGTCGCACCACATCGCCAGGCCGGCGAGCTCGTCGGGCGTAACCATCGTGCCGGTCGGGTTGGCCGGGCTGGCCACGACGAGCCCCGCCGGCCGTTGGGGTAACGCCTCGAGCGCGGCCACGGTCGGCTGGAACCGCGTGGCCGGGCCGCACGGCAGCTCGACGACTTGGCAGCCCAGCGAGCTGAGGACGTTCCGATAGGCGGGGTATCCGGGGCGGGCGACCACGACGAGGTCTCCGGGATCGAAGGCGGCCAGGAAGGCCAGCAAGAACCCGCCCGACGAACCGGTGGTGGCCACCACGTCGGAACGCTCGATGTCGAGGCCGTATCTGCGCTGATAATGCGCGGCCACGGCATCGCGGAGCTCCGGGATCCCGATCTGCGACGTGTAGCCGATGCGGTCGGTGTCGAGGGTGCGATGGGCGGCTGCGCGCACCGCCGACGGTGCCGGCGTCCCAGGCTGTCCGGCGGTGAGTACGTACACCGGGAGCCCCGCGGCCCGCCGGGCATGGGCTACCTGCAAGACCCGCATCGCGTAGAACGGCGGCACTTGCCCGCGCTCGGAGACCGTCATCATCGAACCTTCTTCCCGCCATATCGGATCAGAGGACGTCCACCCATCCCCCGGTCCGCAGCACCTTCTGCACGGGTGGATCGCTCACGCCGAAGTCGTCACCCGCGCGTCGGACGTTAGTCTGACCCGTCCGACCAGCGCCGCACACCGGCGCGGCAAGGCTCAGACGTCGACGCAGACGAGGCTCCACGGACGTCCCTGCATACGTGTTATCACCAGCGTGGCCTTTCGCCCGTCGCCGGTGAGCTTGAGGCGCCGGTGCAGGTGTTCGACGTTGCCGGCCAGGCCGCGACGGCGGATGTCCACCGCCCCGATGCCGAGATCGCGCAACCGGCCGGCCAACAGTTTCTCCTTCCACGGGGCGGATTCCAGCACCCGCAGGGTACGCGCGAACGGCGTGCGCACCGCTGTGTCCGAGCACAGGAAGGCGATCTGCTCGTCCAGCTTCCAGGTGCCGGTCGTTCGAGCCAGATCCTCGACGAGACCCGCCCGGGTCACCGCCGGGTTGGGGTCGAGCAGGAACTCGCCGGGCTCCGCGACAGCGACGGCTTCACCTCCGTCCGGCACGAGCGTGTCTCCCCTCGGCAGGATCGTTGCCCGGCGAGGCGCTGTCGCCAGTGCCGGTGACCAGGCGGTGGCCTCCTTCAAATCGCGCCGATCCGCGACGAACTCGAGCTCCCATCCGTTCGGGACGGCGCCCCGGTCGAGCCCCGGAGCAAGCTTGATCGCGACCGCAGGAACCCTGTCGGCCAGGGTCAGGCACCAGGCCAGCGGCGGCTCGCTGTCGCCGGTCGGCAACCGGCGGACGTCGGTGCGGCGGGCCGGATCGATGAAGGCCGCGTCGAGCCCGGCGAGATCAACCGCGCGGACGTCGGCGGCCAACGCGCGTACGCCGTCGCCCACTCCATACGCTGCGGTATTGAGCGTTGCCATACGCAGGTGTACGGAATCGGCGTCCACCGCGATGACCTGCCGGCCGGCCGCGAGCGAGACGAGGTCGCCGCCGATACCGGTGCACAGGTCGGCCATCCGCGCCACCTGGCGGAACCGCCGGGCCCGGTGCCGCGACACGGTCTCGGCCGACGCCTGCTCCAGGCCGGCCCGGGTGAAGAACATGTCGTCCGCGCGGGTGAATTTGACCCGGGCCGCCCGGCGCAGCTCGGCCTGGGTGAGCGCCGCGACCACGACGTCCGGCGGGTACCGCTCGCGCAGTGACGTGGCCAGCCGCATCGATCCGAGGTCGGCTGCCTCGCCGAGCTCGGCGAGCAGCGCCTGGCCCGGCGGCGACAACAGGGCGTCGACGTCGCTCACTGATGCGACGCTAGCCCTTTGCCGACCTCCTAGGGTAAGTGCGTGACGCCGAGGGACTGGTGGCCGGTTTGGTCCAAACCGGCCGCTCTGCGGGCTGTGCGGGCCACGATAGTCGTGCCTGGCCTGTTCGCCCTGGCCTACGAGGTGATCGGCAATCTGCAGATCGCCACGTTCGCGGCGTTCGGTGGGTTCGCCACGCTCGTGCTGGCGACATTCGGCGGCACCCGCCGCGACAAACTGATTGCCCACCTCGGACTGGCCGTGGTCGGGAGCGTCTTGCTCATCATCGGGACGGCGGTCAACTCGAACACGGCACTGGCCGCGTTGACCACCCTGGTCGTGGCGTTCGTCGTGCTGTTCGCCGGGGTCAGCGGCCCCAACGCGGCCTCCGGCGGCGCGGCGGCCATGCTCGCCTACGTGCTGCCGGCGGCCTCGCCCGGCACGATCGCCATGATCCCCGACCGGCTCACCGGATGGTGGATGGCCTCGGTGGCCGGCACGATTGCCGTGCTCGTGCTCTCGCCACGCCCACCGGGTGATCAACTCCGCGCCGGCGCTGCCCGACTGGCCGCCGCGCTCGCCGACCAACTCGACGCGGCGGTGCACGGTGACACGCGGCCGGAACATCGCGCCGCATCCATCCAGGCCAAGCACGACCTGATGGCGACCTTCACCGCGACGCCGTACCGGCCCACCGGTCTGGCCACGACCGATCGCGCACTGGACAGCCTGGTCGGCCTGCTCGAGTGGTGCACCTCCGTGATCAACGACAGCCTGAGCGAGTACCTCGATCTGTGCTCCAGCGAGTCGGTGGACCGCGATCTGCTGAGCGCGACCTCCGACGTACTGCGTGGCGTCGCCGCAACGTTGTCCGGCGAGCCCCGACGTCCCGACCTGCAACGGCTCAACGACCGGCTGGCCGAGAGCGTGACGCATCTGCGCGAGCTGCAGCCGAGTGACGCCAACTACAGTGATGCTGTACATCTTTCGTTCCACGCGCGGACGATCGCGGTCACAACCGAGAATGTCGCGAACGATGCCCTGATCACCGCGCGAATGGCCGACTCGGACACGATCACCGCTCAACGCCTCCTGTGGGCCGGCGGCCAGCCCGTGCGCGGCACCATCGCCGATGCCGGTCGGCTCGTCGTCGGAC
>JBKPQM010000199.1:0-8275 GCA_046734095.1 Actinomycetota bacterium
GCTCAGCACAATGGCCGCCTCGCTCGCGCAAGCAGCATTCGCACAGGGTCACGACGAAGACGCCCTCGCGTATCGCCGGATCGCCGAACGAACTGCTGCAGCGGATGACCTCCACGCGCAGGCTACTTGGCGCGGTGTCGGGGCGCGGATCCTCGCCCGGCGAGGTCAGTTTGACGCTGGCGCGGCACTCGCCCGCGAGGCGGTGCAGTTTGCGAAGCGGACGGACTTTATCACCACGCAAGCCGACGCGCTCTTCGACCTGGGCGCGGTGCTCGACGGTGCTGGGCGCAAGGTCGATGCCGAGGCAGCAGTTCGGGAGGCGCTCGAGCTGTATGTCGAGAAGGGAAACATCGTCTCGGCCGAACAAACCCGGTCCTGGCTGACGGCCCGGGGCTTTTCCCTCGAGAATGGAGGTCAGAGATGAGCGTGCCGCATTTCCATCCCGATGTCGCATTACCTGGCGCCGGTCTTGTAGGATCGCAGACATTCGAGGTCTCAGGTCCGCTCGAAAAAGAGGATGAGGCGCGAGTGGTCTACTTATTTGTCGTGATCCTTCAGACCGCGAAAGATCGAGATCAAGCACTGCAAGCGGACCCCAATGCGACAGCAATCGCTAAGGCGTTTGTTGGCCCGATAAACATACCTGCCAACATGGAGCAGGACTGGCGTGTCTCAATGAATGTACAAGCGAACCAAATCCATTTCGTTCCTGGCTACGCTACGGGGTCGGCACTCACTGTGGAATATTCCGATGACTCGGACTCAATCGGCTTTGAAACGTACAGCTGGACACAACGACTGCATCTCAGCGTGATGTTAGCATCTTGATGACGATCGTTGGCCTTGCCGATCCGTACCGATCGGAGTCTGAGATGTCCCGTCACGCTCTGGCCTGCATCCTGCCGCCCGACCTACTGGTGAGGGTGGCCCAGGACGCGACGCTCGAGGAGCGAGCCGCCATACTCCGCAGTCTGGAGCTCGACCAGAGCTTCCGGCTCGCACGCGCGGAGACGGCCGCCCGGCAGGGGATCCGGCCGCCGACGACGGCCGCGGCCGCGGCTGGCGTCCCGAGGCGATTCATCTTCGACGAAGAGCACTCGACATCCCCGGTTCCGGGCAAGCTGGTCCGCGGTGAGGGCCAGCCTCCTGTTGCCGACGTCTCGATCAACCAGGCCTACGACAATTTCGGGTACACCTATTCGCTTTACTGGGATGTCTTCCACCGCGATTCGATCGACGACCAGGGAATGCAGATCGACGGCCTCGTGCACTACGGAACCAACTACGACAACGCATTCTGGGACGGGGCCGGGCACATGTTCTTCGGCGACGGCGACGGTGAACTCCTCACCGATACCACCAAAGGGATTGACGTCGTCGGTCACGAGCTGACCCACGGGGTCACCCAGAACGAGGCCAACCTCACGTACTCGGGGCAATCCGGTGCCCTCAACGAGTCCATATCCGACGTGTTCGGTTCTCTGGTCAAGCAGTACCAGCTCAAGCAGACGGCCGATCAGGCCGATTGGCTCATCGGCGCCGATATCGTCGGCCCGCAGCTTGCGCCGGCGTTGCGCTCAATGAAGGCGCCCGGAACCGCGAACAAGTACGACAACCAACCGGCCGACATGGACCACTACGTCGACACGCCCTCGGACAACGGCGGCGTGCACACGAACTCCGGGATCCCCAACCGAGCGTTCTACGTCGTGGCGGACACGCTCGGTGGCAATGCCTGGGAGGCCCCCGGCCAGATCTGGTACGACACGCTCAACGATCCGCGTCTCAAGCCCAACGCGACGTTCGCCCGGTTCGCCGCAGTCACCCTCCGCCAGGCGCGGTCGCGGTACGGACCGACCAGCCCGCAAGCCGACGCGGTCAAGGCCGGCTGGGACGCTGTGAAGGTGATGGTGCGCTGATCACGCCGCTAGTGTTACAACCGTGAGCGCCGACAGAGTGCGGCTGACCTACCGGCGAACGGGGGGCCTCGCCGGCATCGACCTCACCGCCAATGCGCAGTCGGACGATCTGCCGTCCGAACAAGCCGACCTGGCGCGGCAGCTGCTCACCGATTCGCCGACCGCGACGCCTGCGCCGTCCGTTCCCCAAGGGGCGGATCAGTTCAACTACACGTTGGAGCTCGATGACGGCACCCGCCGTCGCACGTTCCATTGGGGGGAGCACGAGATACCCGGCGACGTCCAGCCGTTACTGACCACAATGAACCACCGAGCTCACCCCACGCCTCCCGCCTAAGACGAACATGTGATCAACCGGCCGCGACATCGGACGATGCCCAGTGCGCGTCCCGAAGAACGGCCGCGGCCTCGCGTTGCCACGCGTTCGCCGCTGGCCAGGTTCGAGTGAGCATCGCGGTACCGTGCAGGGCGCCCGGGTGCCGAATTGCCCGCGCGGGGACCCCGGCCGCCCTGAGTCGGGACGCATAGCGCTCACCATCCGTGCGCAGCGGGTCGTACTCGGCGGTGAAGATGACTGCGGGCGGAAGCCCGCGCAGATCCTCTGCAAGCAGCGGGGAGGCCAGTGGGTGTTCGGCCTGTCGCGCGTCGGCCAGGTAGCGGCTGACCGCCACATCGAGCTCGCCCCTCATGTCGTGCCCCCCTACGGTTGCCGCGGTGTGTCTGGACGTTGCCAGGGTGAGGTCGAGCGCGGGAACCTCCAGCAATTGGAAGGCGATCCCTGGCCCGCCAGGGTCGCGGGCTTTGCCGGCGAGCGCCGCGGCGAGGTTGCCGCCGGCCGAGGAGCCACCGACCGAGACGTTCTCGGCATCGATATGCAGCCTGGCTGCATGTTGGGCGACCCAGTTCAATGCGGTGTACGCATCATTCAGCCCAATCGGGAAAGGGTATTCGGGTGCGAGCCGGTACCCGACAGCGACAACCGCGATGTGGGCTTCGACGCATCGTTGGCGACAGATCGCGTCACATACGAGGTCGTCGATCGAACCCTGCCACCACCCGCCGCCGTGCAGCGCGACATGGGCCGGCAAAGCCGGATCGTCGCTGGGTCGGTAGACGCGGCAACGGATCCGACCACCGTCGACAGCCACCACGTGTTCTGTAATCGAGTGCACGTCCGGCCCCGGGCGGCTGAACCGGAGGAAGTTGAGATCGGTCAGCAGGCGCATGTAGCGGCGTTGCTCGGAAATGCCGAGGTGGTCGAACACTTCGCGTGCATTGGCGTCGGCGAATTGCTGGACGGCTGGGTCGAGTCTCATCAAGCGCGGGTCCTTGCGGATCGTCCGGTCGGCAGCAGTTCAGGCGTATCGCCAGGGACCGGAGGGCTGACAGTGCCGGAGTCGGTTCCGAGTTCGCGGTACCGGTGGCAGGCCACCATGCCGTGCGGTGTGGGACGGACGGGCAGTGGCTCCGCGCAGCGGTCGAGTACGTGCGGGCATCGACTCCGGAACGGACACCCAGCGTCGTTCGGTGGGGTAGCAACGGCGGCCGTCGACACGTCCGTCTGGCGTCGGTGGCGTTGCTCGGCGGGGTCGGGAACCGGCGCGGCGGCGAGAAGTGCTTGCGTGTATGGGTGTTCCGGGCGGTCGCAGACCTGGCGCGCCGAGCCGGTCTCCATCAGCCGGCCGCGGTAGAGCACGGCGACGCGGTCCGAGACATGTCGCACTACCGCCAGGTCGTGGCTGATGAACAAGTAACTCAGGCCGAGTTCGCGTTGAAGGTGCACGAGCAGGTTGAGGATCTGCGCCTGAATCGAGAGGTCGAGCGCGCTAACCGCCTCGTCGCACACGATCAGGCGCGGCGAGAGCATAAGGGCTCGCGCGATGGCGATGCGCTGCAGTTGCCCGCCGGAGAATTGCGCCGGGAAGCGAGTGGCAGCGTCACGGTCGAGCCCAACGCGCTCCAGGGCGGCGCCCACCTCGGCCCGCCGCTGCGAGCGCCTGATCGCCCGGTGGGCGAGCAGCGGCTCCTCGAGCGTCTGGCGAATCGTCCGGACCGGGTTGAGCGAGCCGTATGGGTCCTGGAATACGACCTGGATGTGCTGCGTCAACGTCCGGCTGCGTGCCGACGTAATGTCGTCGCCGGCGAAGCGGATGGACCCGGCGCTGGGCGTCACGAGACCGAGCACCGCGTTGCCGAGTGTTGTCTTACCGGAGCCGCTTTCGCCGACCACGCTGAGCGTCTCGCCGGCGGCGAGGCTGAGGTCGATGTTGTCCAGCGCAGTCAGCGGCGGGCGTCCGCGGCCGCGACGGTACGTGACGGTGAGGCCGCGGATATCGAGCAGCGGAGCTGTCATGCGCCCAGCTCCTCGATCCGAATGCACCTGGATAGGTGGTTCGGCCCGGCGTCCGCGAGCGTGATCGACTGCGCGCCGCAGGCGGCTTCGGCGAGGGTGCACCGAGCCCGGAAGTGGCAGCCGGACGGCCATTGGCCGGGACTGGGTACTGTCCCGCTGATATAGGGCAGCAACTGGCCGGTCCGCGCGCGGCGCGGATTCGCAGCCAGCAGCGCGGCTGTGTACGGGTGGCGTGGGTGTGAGTGCAGGTCATCGATCGTGGCGGTCTCGACGACCTCGCCGGCGTACATCACGACAGCGCGTTGGCATACGTCAGCGAGCACGCCCCAATCGTGGGTAATAAGCAGGACGGCCATGCCAAGGCGGTGTTGCAAATCCCGCAGCAGCGCGAGGATCTCGGCCTGGACGGTGACGTCTAGTGCGGTCGTCGGTTCGTCGGCGATCAGCACCTTCGGCTCGGCCGCCAGGGCAATGGCGATACAGACGCGCTGAGCCATCCCACCGGACAGCTCGCCCGGGCGGCGACGCAGCACGTCGGCCGGGTCAGGCAGCCGGACCAGGCGAAGCAGCCGTTCCGCCTCGGCCTGCGCCTCGCGGCGTGGCTGGGGACGGTGGCGGCGGATCACCTCGCGCAACTGACTGCCGACAGTGAACGTCGGGTCCAGGCTGTTGATCGGGTCTTGCGATATCAAGGCGATGCCGGCGCCACGCACGCGGCCTAGCTCCTTCTCATCGAGAGCGGTGAGGTCCTCGCTGTCGAAGAGGACGCAGCCCGCGGCGACCGTGCCCGCGGCCGGCAGCAACCCGAGGATCGCCTTCGCGGTGATGGTCTTGCCGCATCCTGATTCGCCGACGATGCCCACCGTCTCGCCAGCCGCGACGTCGAAGCTGACGTCGCGCACAACGGTCTCATTTCCGAGCGTGACGGTAAGTCCCTGCACGGACAGGGCCGTGCGGGCGGGCGACTCGACGGTCTGGCCGACTCGCCCATGCGGTGTCCGCCGCATTAGCGGTGCGGCGGACACCGCACGGCCCATCGTGGCGTCCCGGACCGCGTCGCCGACCAGCCCGAATGCCATGACAGTCAGTATCAGCGCGCCGCCGGTCGGGACGAGAAGCCAAGGGTCCTGGCTCATCGCGTTGGACGCCTCGCCGACCATGTTCCCCCAACTTGGGCCGAGCGTCTCCGGACGGGTGAGGCCGAGGAACGACAGCCCACTCTCGGCGAGCAGCGCGGTCGCGCAGAACAACGAGGTCTGTACGATGATCGGCCCGGAGATGCGAGGCAGGACGTGGCGACGGAGGATCGCGGCCGTACCCAGGCCGGACAGTTGCGCCGCCTTGACGTAGAGCTCGCCGCGGACGGCGAACGTGGAGCCGCGGACGATGCGCAGCAGCGCCGGGCAGCCGATCACTCCGAGCGCGATCATCGTCGCGGTGTCGTTGCCCGGGAACACCGCGACCACCATGAGCAGGACCACGATGCCCGGGACAGCGAGTACGAGGTCGGCGAAGCGCACCACGATCCGGTCCAACCAGCCGGCCCGGTAGGCGGCGGCAACCCCGAGGGGCACCCCGATGGCTAGGAACACGAGCGTTGCCACCGCGACATCGATCAGGGTTACCCGCGCTCCGAACAAGAGTCGGCTGAATACGTCGCGGCCTAACCGATCGGTCCCCAACCAGTGGGTACCGGACGGACCAGCGAGCACGCGGGTGAGATCCTGCTGGCCCGGATCGTGCGGTGCGATCACTCCGGCGGCGGCGGCCGCGATCACCAGGCCTACCAGGTAGATCATGGCCACGGTCGCCGTTGGGTAGCCGGTGAACGCCTGGCGCAGACGTCGCCGCCCGACCGGATCGGCCCGTTGCGGGCTGGTGAGCGCGATTGCGGTCACGACGCACGCACCTTCGGGTTCAGCCAGCTGTAGGAGACGTCGACCAGCAGGTTCACGATGATCACGATGACGGTGAAGTAGAACGCGACGCCCTCGATCATGGGCAGGTTGTGGGTGCTGCCCGCCGCGACCGCCTGCTGCCCCAGCCCGGGGATCGCGAAGATGCCCTCGATCAGCACCGTGCCGCCGAGCAGGCTGATGAACATCAGGCCGAGCAACGTCACGACCGGGATCGCTGCGTTCCGCAAGGCGTGTTTGAAGACGATCGAGCGCAGTGGGAGTCCGTGCGCGCGCAACGCGACGATGAAGTCACGTCCGAGCACGTCGGCCATCGCGTCACGGGTCTGCCGAGCGATGAACGCCGAGCCGCCGACGGACAGGGCGATCACCGGTAGCGCAAGGCTGCGCAGCCACTGCGCCGGGTCGTCGCCGAACGGGACGTAACCGGTAGCCGGGAAGATCCGGTACTGAACGGCGAGGAGTTGAACCAACAGCAACGACAACCAGAAATTGGGTGCCGCTAGACCGAGCAACGACAGGCCGTTGACGAGCTTGCCGGCCAGGCCGCCGCGCACCGCGCTGAAGATCCCGATCGCAAGGCCCACGACGCCCGACAGCAGCACCGTCCCGACGATGATCGACAGACTGGGGCCGAGCCGACTATTCAGCGCCTGGGCGATCGGCTGGCCACTGAAGAGATCGGTGCCGAGGTTGCCATGCAGCAGCCCATAGAGCCAGTGCCAGTACTGCACCGGCAGCGGTTGATCGACGCCGAGGGCGTGCCGCAGCTGCTGGTACTGCTCCGGCGTGTAACTCGTCGACTGACCGGAGAGCATGGCCTTCGCCGCGTCCCCGGGGGCGAACGCGCTGAGCAGGAAAGTCAGCACGGTCACGGCGAACAACAGCGCGATCGACGATGCCAGCCACCGTGTCGTTGCTCGGAGCATGCCTACCTCCATCGCCGCGAACCTGGCTACGCCGCCGGTTGTACCTCGTAGATCGAGGCGAGTGGCGCCTTGGCTGAGACTGCGGTGCCGGTGATTGTCTTCGTCGCGTAGAACGGCAAGCCCGTGGCGACCACCGGCACGAACCAGGCCTCGTGCACCAGCCAGGCTTCTACCTGCCGATCGGCGGTGTCCTTCGCCGCGCCGGTCGCTCGGGCCGCCTGGTCGTACAACGACTGGAGTTGCGCGCTCTTGGTGTGGAACGGGTTGAAGAGCGCGCTCGGCAGGAACAGCGACGGGCCCTCGGTCCAAATCGGTTGCTGCCCGAAGATCGTCATGAACGTGGGGTACTTCGGAGCGAACGCCTCCGAGAAATACTGATTGGAGTTGGCCCGGTCGGTGATTTGCAAGGTGACGCCCACCTTCTTCCACTGCTGGGCCAACGCCTGCGCGACGAGATTCATCGACTGGTATTCGGCGGTGACGGTCTTCAGCGTGAACCCGTTGGGGTAGCCGGCCTGGGCAATGAGTTGCTTGGCCTTATCGACGTTGTAGGGGTACGCGTCGTCCAATTGCGGGTCGTACCCATACCCGCCGGGAACGGTGAGCTGCGATGTCGGCTTGCCGCCGTCCGCGAACAGGGCCGACGCAATTGCCTTGCGGTCAGTCGCGTAGTTCAGCGCCTGCCGGACCCGGACGTCGGCGAGTGGCTTGGCCATCGTGCCGTCCCGGTCGGCGAGCGTGACGCCGGTCCACAACAGCGGGGTCATGGTGATCGTCAGCCCGGCCTGGCGGGCCGCGGCGAGCGTGGTGGCGTCGCCGACCGCGTACTGCACCTGGCCCGTCTTCATCGCGTTCAGCGTGGCCTGGGGGCTGGTGATCGCACGCACGACGACCTTTTTCCAGTGCACAGAGGGCTTGTCGTAGTAATTGGGGTTCGGCACGAACGTGTAATGGTCGCCCGCCACGGTCTGCGATGCGTCGAGCTTGTACGGACCGGCGCCGAACGTCTGGGTGCCGAGCTTGGCTGTGTTCTTCAGGCCGACCGGACTGATCACTCCACCGACGACGTCGTCCTGGGTGAGCAGCGTCGGCAGGTCCGGGTTCGGTTTCGGTGTCTTGATCAGCACGGTGAGCGGACCAGTAGCGGTGAAGGTGTCG
>JBKPQM010000200.1:0-12783 GCA_046734095.1 Actinomycetota bacterium
CGGCCGGGAGGTCCTGCGCGGCATCATCACCCCGCAGCTGCGCTGGTTCTACCGGTCCCAGCATCAGATCTGCGGGCACCGCATCGAGCTCGTCGACGAGACGTCGGCGGGCGGCAAGACGTATTGCCGCGCTGAGCACGAGGTCGGCGAACGCTTCATCGTGATGGGCATCTGTTACGACGACGTCTACACCAAGGTGGACGGCGAGTGGTTCTTCGCCCGCCGCAAGGAGCGGCACTGGTACGCCGCCGACGTGCTCGAACGCCCGCAGGCAGTGCGGTTTGAGACGTGGGAGCACTCGCCGGCGCCGGCGCTGCCGCACGCCTTCCCGACCTGGGAGTCATTCTGGGCCGGCGTCGACAGGACGGCGATCACGAGCCAGCCGTGAAACTCGCCGATCGCGTCGTAGCGGCACCGGCGGCGGGAGCGGCCTCGGCTCCGACACCTGCCGTCCCGCCGCGTCCCGCGGGGCACAAGCCGTCGCCGTTATCGACCGGGACGCGGCCGCGGCCGAGCGGGCCGTCTCCGAGATCGACGGTGTGCCGATCACTGCCGACCTTGCCGACGAGCGGTCGGCACGAGGCGTCGTGTCAGAACTGGGCGAGGTCGATCGCGCGACATTGCTCGACCTGATCGAGAGTGATCAGCGCGCGGCGACGGACCAGTACCTCTCGCGCAGCGCGCGCTTGTAGAGCTTGCCGTTGTCGAGACGGGGCAGTGCCGGGTCGAAGTCGACCGAGCGCGGGCACTTGTACGCTGCCAGCTGAGAGCGGCAGAACGCGATGAGCTCGCGTGCCAAGTCCGGCCCGGCGTCGGTCCAGTCGACTGGCTGCACGACCGCCTTGACCTCCTCGCCGTATTCACGGTCGGGCACGCCGATCACAGCCGCGTCCATCACCCGGGGATGGCTGAGCAGCACGTTCTCGGCCTCTTGCGGGTAGATGTTCACGCCGCCGGAGATGATCATGTGCGCCTTGCGGTCGGTGAGGTAAAGGTAGCCCTCGTCATCGAGGTAGCCGATGTCGCCGACGGTGGCCCAGCCGCGCGCATTGCGGTTCGCCGCGGTCCTGGCCTCGTCGTTGAGGTACTGGTACGGGCGTGCGCCCTCCGCCCAGATCTGGCCCGGTTGCCCAGGGAGCAGCTTATTGCCGTCGTCGTCGAGGATGTGCAGCGCGCCGATCACCGGACGCCCGACCGACCCGGGGTGGGCCAGCCACTCGCGGGAGGTGATGAACGTGCCGCCGGCACCCTCGGACGACGAGTAGTACTCGTTGATGATCGGCCCCCACCACTCGATCATCTGTCGTTTGACCGGCACCGGGCAGGGCGCTGCAGCGTGCACTACCGACTGCAGGCTCGTCCGGTCGTAGCGTTGCCGGACGTCCGCGGGCAGGCGGAGCAGGCGCACGAACATCGTCGGCACGAACTGGGCGTGGGTGACGCGATGCCGTTCGATGAGCGCGAGTGCGGCTTGCGGGTCGAAGCGTTCCATCACGACGACGGTGCCGCCCAGGCGGTGCACGGCCATCGTCCAGTAGATCGGCGCGGAGTGGTACAGCGGCGCCGGGCTGAGGTAGACGTGTCCTTCACCGAAGCCCAGCGCGCGCAGGAAGATCACCGTCTGGTCGGTGTCGGCGGAGATGGGCGCGCCGCTCAGTTCGCGGCGGATGCCCTTGGGCCGGCCGGTTGTTCCGGACGAGTACTGGAGGATGTCGCCTTCCTCCTCGTCGGGCAGCGCCGTTGCGGGTTGGTCGACCACAACCGCGTCGTAGGACTGAAAGCCCTCGATGGGTCCGTCCACGGCCAGGCGGTGCTCGACCTGCAGCGTGGCCGCCACCTCGCGCTGCTCGGCGCTGGCGATCAGCACGCTGGCCCCGGAGTCGGTCACGATGTAAGCGACCTCACTCGCGGTCAGGTGGTGGTTCAGCACCGCGAGGTACAGGCCGGATCGGCGGGCGGCCCAGGCGACCTCGTGGTAGTGCGCGTTGTTCTCCATGAGCACGGCGACCACGTCGCCGCGGCGCAGGCCCATCGACCGCAGCGCGTGTGCGAGGCGGTTCGACCGTTCGTCGAGTTGCCGGTACGTGACGACCTGGCCGCTCGCCCCCATGATGATGGCGGGACGATCGGGAGCGCTGCGCGCGAAGGTTCCCGGGTACACGCATATAGTTAACTAGTTGCACTTGATTGAAGCAATGGAGGCGACGTGGGTCTGTCCGAGACGCAACAGCAGGAGCGCCGTGACTGGTTCCGCGCCCACTGGCAGGACGGCGTGGCGTTCAACCGCTTTTGCCGCATCAAGGTGCTGCGCTGGGACGCGGACGGCGTCGAGCTGTACCTGCCCTATGCCGACATGCTCAGCGCCCACGACGGGATCTTCCACGGCGGCGCCGTGGCGTCGCTGCTCGACACGACCGCGACCGGCGCCGTGCTGGCCGGCCACGACTTCAGCCTGGGCAGCCGGCTGACGACGATCTCGATGGCCGTGCAGTACCTGTCGGTGGCCCCGGGCGAGGACCTGCGGGCAATCGGCCGGTGCACCCGGCGGGGCCGCACGGTGAACTTCGCTGAGGCGCACGCGGAAGGTGCCGAGTCGGGGAAGGTCGTAGCCAGCGCCCAGCTCGCCGCGAACGTGAGCGGCGAACGTCCCGGCGCACCGTGGTCCACGTGAGCAACGCCTGGGGAGCGAAGCAGAGGGGCGCGCCACAAGCGCGCTCGGGCGAGTTCGACGTGCTGGCCGAGACCGCGCACGAGTTCGGCCTCCCGTGGAACAGCCAGCCGGCGCTGCGCCGCAAGGACGTCGCGTTGTCGGACGGCCAGCGCGTCAGCGCCCTAGTCTGGGGCACCGATGAGCCGTCGCTCGTGCTCCTGCACGGCGGCGCCCAGAACGCGCACACCTGGGACGCCGTGGCGCTGGCCCTCGGCCGGCCGCTGCTCGCGGTCGATCTGCCCGGCCACGGGCGCTCCGACTGGCGCGCAGACCACGACTACTGGCCCTCGCGTAACGCTGCCGCGCTGAGCGAGGTCGTGCCGGCCCTGGCGCCGAACGCGGACGCGGTGGTGGGCATGTCCCTGGGCGGGCTCACCGCGATCGTGTTGGCCGCGTCGCGTCCCGACCTGGTGCGACGCCTCGTCGTCGTGGACGTGACCCCCGGCGTGACCGCGGAGAAGTCGGCGCCCATCTCGGAGTTCGTCCAGGGCCCGGAGACGTTCGCGTCCTTCGACGAGCTGCTCGAGCGCACGATGCGCTACAACCCGACCCGCTCGCAACGGTCGCTGCGGCGGGGGCTGCTTGCGAACGCCCGCCAACGCGACGACGGGCGCTGGGTGTGGCGCTACGACCGGATGCGCCCGCCAGGCGGGCGGCTCGACTTCACCAAGCTGTGGTCGGAACTTGAGCGCGTTACGGCACCCACGATGCTCGTGCTCGGCGCGCTGTCCCAGGTGGTCGTCGAGGACGACATCGCGCAGTTCTTGCGCTGCCAGCCGAACGCGCGGATCGAGCGGGTCCAGGGAGCCGGCCACTCCGTGCAGGGCGACCGGCCGCTGGAACTGGCCGCGCTCATCGAGGACTTCGTGTTCTAAGTCGGCTGTGCGACGATTCCTGCATGACGCCGGGGGTGGCACGCGAGAATCCTCTTCGGTTCCTGGCCGGGCTACGGCCACATCTGCGCTAGGTGAGCGGAGGCACGCTTCCCATGCGCAGCAACCGGCGCCGCGTACCGTCGAGCCAGGCGTCGTAGTCGGCCGCCTTGCGCCGGAACGACTCGCCGACGCGTGGATGCGGCAGGATCAGGAATCTCTCGTCGGCCATCGCGGCGACGACCTGCGCCGCGACGTGCTCGGGCCTGAGCACCTCGCCGAGCGTGCCGTCCTCGGGCAGGGCGCTCGACTCGTCGTCGATCGGCCGGCCGAACATCCCGGTGTAGACAGCATTCGGGCACAGGCACGAGACGCGCACCCCGCGGTGCCCGTAGTTGAGGCTGAGCCACTCGGCGAAGCCGAGCGCGCCGTGCTTGGTGAGCGTGTACCCGGGGCCGGACGGCCCCGTGATCAGCGCCGCGGACGAGATCGTCTGCAGGAGATAGCCCGCGCCGCGTTCGGCCATCGCCGGCACGACGAGCCGGGCAGCCCACACGTGGGACAGCAGGTTCACGTCGACGATGCGGCGCCAGTCGTCGATCGGCTGAGCCAGGTTGCCGGGCACGGGGTCGGTGTAGCCGGCGTTCGAGCAGAACACGTCGATCGGCCCGTAGGCGTCCTGCGCGGTCCGGACGAGTGCGGCGATCGCCTCCGGGTCACCGACGTCGCAGGCTACGCCGACGCCGCCGACTCGTTCGGCCACCTTGGCCGCCCACTCGGCGTTCAGGTCGGCGACCACCACGCCGCGCGCGCCCTCGGCGGCAAACCGTTCGACCAGCGCCCGCCCGATGCCCTGGGCGCCTCCCGTCACCACCAGGGACTTTCCGGCGAGATTCATTCAACTAGGGTAGATGTTTGCGCGGGCAGCCGGTAGCCTGCGAAACGTGCGTGTGGGCCTCTACTTCGACCTCCGGAACCCGCCGGCCTGGCGCACCTCGCCGTCTCGGCTGTACGCCTTCACGCTGGAGATGTGCGAGGAGGCCGAGCTGCTCGGCTGCGACTCGGTGTGGCTGACCGAGCACCACCTCTTCGACGACGACTACCTGCCGCAGCCGCTCACCTTCGCGGCCGCCGCGGCGGCGCGCACCAAGCGGATGCGGATCGGCACCGGCATCCTGATCGCGCCGCTGCACCGCCCCGTCGAGATCGCCGAGCAGGCCGCGGTCGTCGACATCCTCAGCGACGGGCGGCTGGACCTCGGCATCGGCGCCGGATACCGAATTCCCGAGTACGAACTCTACGGCGCCGACATCGCGGCCCGGTACGGCACGACCGACGCGACCGCGCGCGAGCTGCGCCGGTTGTGGGGCCCGGACGGGGTGACGCCCCGCCCGGTGCAGGAGCGGCTGCCGTTGTGGCTCGGCTACCAAGGCCCTAAGGGCGCACGGCGGGCCGGGCTGCTGGGCGAGCGGCTGCTGACCGCCAATCACGCGAGTTGGCCCGCGTACCGGGACGCGCTGGTCGGGGCCGGCCACGACTCCACCGCGGCACGGATGGCCGGCGGCGTCCAGGGCTGGGTGAGCGAGGACCCGGACGCCGACTGGCCCGAGGTCGCCCGCCACGTCGCCTACCAGACCGACTCGTACCGTCGGCACATGGTGCAAGGCACCGACGCGCCGATCCCGAAGCCGGTCGACCCGGAGAAGCTGCGGATGCGGGAGCCACGCACCTCGCTGGACCACTTCTTCTACGGCACGCCGGAGCAGGTCGCGGGTAAGGTGCGCGGCTACGTCGGCGACGCGCCCGTCGATACCGTCTACTTTTGGGCCTCCATCGGCGGCATGCCCGAGGAGACCGTCGCCCGGCACGTGCAGACGGTCTGTACCAAGCTGGCTCCGCTGCTGGCATGAGCGAGCGAGCATCGCCCTCGGCGCACGGCGACCGGCCGCTGGGGACAAGGTGCGCGCACTGCGCGAGCCCGAGCATGCGGGGGGCCGAGGCGGGATGTCCCTAGATCCCCAGCGCGGCGTAGCTGTCGAGGTCGTCGGCCGCGGCCACGCTGCGCCGGATGAGCCGGTCGAGCAGATCCCGGCTGTACATGCTGGTCGGCGTGACCGTCCAGGTCACGATGCCCCACAGCATCTGCTGCCGGTACAGGCGCCACGCGTCGTCCCACGGCGGGGCGTCCACCCCCCGTGCGGTGAGTTCCGCGAGGTAGTGCCGTAGTAGCGCGCGCTCGCTGGCCCGCCGGGTCTCGACGTCCAGCCCCGTGACGAGCGCGTACGCGACGTCGTTGGCCCAGTTGGCGATGCGCATCAGCTGCCAGTCCAGCAGCCCGAAGGTGCCGTCGGGCAACTGGTAGCAGTTGCCGATGTGCGTGTCACCGTGCAGGACGGTCCGGGGTCCCTCGTCGTTCACCTCCAGCAGCCGGGCCAAGGCGCGGTAGAGGCGGTCCACCGGGTGCGGGCCGGCGGCCGCGGCCTTGTAGGGCTCGCGCAACTCGAAGTCGAATGCGTAGCGGCCTTCGGGGCTCAGCCACCATTGGGCCGAGCGGCCGCGGGTCGCCGTCTCCAGCCAGGGGAACGCCGGCTCCAGGTCGCGGCGGCCCCAGTTCGGCGCGTGCAGCGCGGCGAGCGTGCTCATCAGCGCCGCCAGGTCGTCGCCGGAGAGCGACGTCGCCGCAGTCGGGAATCGCGCCTTGCGCTGCGACACGTCCTCGATCACCGCGGCGAACCGGTGCGTCTCCTCGTCCACGGCGCAGGCGAAGACGGCCGGCGTCTCGCAGTCGAGCCCCGGCCGGATGCGCTCGTAGAAGCGCACCTCGGTCAGGTACATGTGCGGGTCGGCGACGAGCATACGGCGGGTCAGCGAGGTCTTGAGGAACAACACGTCGGGCAGGCCGACCGGCTGGCCGTAGTGCACGCGCAGCCGTAGCCGGGTCGCCGCGCCCTGCGTGTGCTGCAGGATCTCCAGGTGGTCGACACGCACGCCGAGGAACTCAGTGAGCCACTCGGCGGTGACGTGCTCGATGCGGCTCGGGATCATGCCGGCTGCCGGGCGCGATGGGTAGTCACTTCCAGGATGTCTACCTCGGCGGCGTCCACGTGCCGGGCGAAGCTCTCCTTGAGCGCCTCCCGGCCGACGCGGTCTCGCCCGGCCTGGACGTCATCCACGAACAGCGCGACCAGCGCGTCCAGGTCGCGCATGTTGACCGCAAGCGCGTATCGCGACGCGAGCTGGCAGATCTGCTCGTACGCGAGGAGCTGCTCGACCTCGGAAACGCCGACGGGAGCCGGACGCCGCTCGGCCGACGAACTCATCGGCCGGCGCCCATGGTGTCGGCGCCGGGATACCCGCCGCCGCCGAACTTCTCGTCCAGGGCGGCGTAATCCGTGACGTAGCCATTGACGCGCGGCAGCGCGTCGACGAACTCGACGGACTTGGGTTTCTTGTAGGACGCGATGTGCGCCCGACAGTGCTCGATCAGCTCTGCGGCAGTGGCGCTCGCGCCGTCGTGCAGGGCGACGACGGCCTTGACATCCTGGGCCCATCGCTCGTTCGGCACGCCGATGACCGCCGCCTCGCGGACCGCGTGATGTGACTCGAGGCAGTTCTCGACCTCGGCCGGAAAGACGTTCTCCGCGCCCGTCTTGAGCATGCGGGTCATCGTGCCGAGGAAGCTGATCGTGCCGTCGGCTTCGCGCCGCCCGAGGTCGGTGGTGTGCCACCACCCGAATCGGAACCGGTGCGTGTTGACCTCGGGACGGTTCCAGTAGCCGAGGTGGACCAGATCGCCGCGCACGCAGATCTCGCCGGCCTCGCCGGGCGGGCACTCGTGGCCGTTCGCGTCGAGGATGCCGACGCGAACGAAGGGTCCCGGCCGGCCGGCGTTGCCCAGGCCGCGCCCGCCGTACCCGCCTGTCGTGCAGAATCCGGTGACCTCGGTCTGGCCGTAGCCGAGCCCCTCGCCGCCGCCCTCCCGGGTGTACCGACTGGTGTCGCGGGCGACAGCGCCCTCCCACAAGTGCGCCGCCACCGAGGCCCGCAGGTTTGAGAGGTCCTTGCCGAGCGTGGCGTTCAGTTCCTTGAGCGCGACGATCGTCGGCGGCATCAAATAGGCGTGCGTGCAGTGCTCGTCGGCCAGCGCGGGCAGCAGCTCGGGCGGCCACACGCGCTTGACGACGACGTTCTTGCCGCCCTGTAGGAAGGTCGGCAGCCCCCAGAACTGGTAGTTGCCGATGTGGAACATCGGCCCGGAGTTGAGGAACGCCGTCGTGTGGTCGATGTCGCCCAACCAGGCTGTAGAAACGGCCTGGCAGAGAAGGTTGGTGTGCGAGAGCATCGACCCGCACGGCCGGCCGTCCATCGCCGCGGTGTAGATCACCAGCAGCGCAGTATCGGGATCCACGTCGATGCCCGGGTCGGCGGCGTCGCCCGCGGCGAGGAATTCCTCGTAACTGCCCGGCCCTTCGTCGTCGTGACGCAGCCACAGCGCGGTCGTGCTCGCCCGCTCGCGCGCCGCCGCCACGGTGTCGCCGATCTCCTCCTGCTGCCAGATGATCACCTTCGGGCGGAAGTCGGCGATCGCGAATGCCGTCTCCTCAGCGGACCAGCGCCAGTAGCCGGGGCAGACCATCGCGCCGAGCTTGCCGACCGCGCCGAGTAGCTCGTAGATGCGAAACGAGTTCTGGCCGAGCCACAGCACCCGGTCGCCCGCCTCGACGCCGACGGCGCGCAGCGCGTTGGCGAGCCGGTTCACCCGGTCGTCTGCCTCCGGCCAGGTCAGCCGGATGTCGCCGTCCACGAGCGCGATCCGATCGGCGTAGCGGCGCCGGTGTTCGCGCAGGACATCGCCGAACGACAGATGGCGGACGGGCACTGAATCACACTCCTCGGGTGGGGTCGACGTCGACGCGCGGGTCGGGGCGCCCGCAGGGGCACGGGTCGTCGCGCACCGTGCCACGCACTCCGACCCGCTCGCGGTCGATCCGGTGCGCGCGGGGGCCGACGGTGGTGAGCAGCAGGTCGCCTGCGGCGGACTCGACGGCCCACTCCGCGCCGTTGAGGTGCGCGCCGGCACCGGTCGGGCACTCGACCGCGAGCGCCGGCCCGAGGCGGGACACCGTCAGCGCGGACAGGCCGCCCGCGCGTAGGATCGGCACCGCGTCGGGCCTAGCAAGGATCGTCCTTACTCCACCGAGCGATTCGACGAGCTTGTCGCCCAGACCCTCGGCCACCGCGCGGTTGATGCCGAACACGAGCTCGACGCCGAGCCGGGAGGCGTACAGACCGGAGCGGAACGCGTCGAAGGGCAGCACCTCGCCGATCGAGTAGTGCCCACCCCGGCGCAGCACGGCCGTCTCGAACGGGTCGAACCACGGCGATTCCGCCATGCCGCCGACAATCAGCACGGCGGTCCCAGCACCGACGCCGTGCTGCGCGAGCACGGTGCTCGCCCATGCGGTGTCGCGTTCCCAGTCGGCCCAGCTGATCGGGAAGTCGGCCGGCCGGCCATCCGGATGATCGCGCCCAATGGCCCACAACGATGCTCGCGGCACCGACTCGGCGGCCCGGGTTGTCGACGCGAGCGTCACGCCGCCCGCCCCTCCCTTGTTGATCGGGTTCTCAGCGGACTCGGTCGCCTGCGGACCCCGGAACCGGCCACTTCCGCGAAAAACGATCACGCCTTCACCACCCGGGGAAGCTTGCCGCCTCGAGCGCGCGCCAGCAGCTCCTGCTCCGGCAGCAGTTCCACCTGTGGGAGTACTCCGGTGCGCTCCTCGATCGCGGCCTCGATCCGGGCGCGGACATCGTCGAGCGCCCCCGGCGGCGTCGCATCGTCGTAGCCGACCCGCACGCGCAACTCGTCGACCTGCCGCGCCGGCCGGATGAGCTGGAACACCGCCGCCTCGGTTTCCGGCACCGTCTCGAGCGCCTGCCAGATCTCCATCGGCACGAGGGAACGTCCCTGCACGATCGTCTCGTCGCCCTTGCGCCCCACCGGCCAGAACCGCGCGTGTGTGCGGCCGCAGCCGCACAGCTCCCGGGTCACTCGGATCAGGTCGTCGGACCGGAACCGGATCAGCGGCGTCGCCGGGTTGTCGAGCGACGTGGCCACGAGCTCGCCGATCTCCCCGTCGGCGACCGCGTCCCGACTGTCGGCCGATACCGCCTCGAGCAGCACGGTGTCCTCCCAGGCGTGGCAGCCGTCGTGTTCGCGGCACTCGAACGCCGCGGTGACGTCACCGGCGCTGGTCCACACGAACGTCTCGACGCGCCAATCGACGAGGCGCTGACGCATCCGAGCGCTGAGCGGTTCGCCGGCGAAACTGGCGCCCTTGAACGACGAGAACACCTCGACCATGTCGGTCGTCTTCGAGAGGTGGTCAAGTTCGGGCATCGCGAGCCCGGTGAGCGTCGCGTACACAGGCCGGTACTGCAGGATCGCCTCGACCGCTTCGGGCCAGGCACCGATGCCGGTGTCGACCATGAGGGGGACTGCGCCGCAGATCTGGTCGGCGTGGTAGAGCTGGCCGCGAATCTTGAATCCCGAGCCGAGCACGTAGTCGCCGGGGCGCACCCCGATGTCCCACAGATTGCGGGCCAGCGTGGCCCAGAACGGGTGCCAGCGGTCCCAGCTGTGCGCGTAGAGCGTGGCGTCGCCGGTGGTGCCGGTCGTTGAGAACACGGTGGACAGCGCGCTCCGCTCGACGGCGAGCAGTCCGCCGAACGGGTCGCCGTAGCGGTCACGGAAGCGCCGGATATCGTCCTTGCAGACGAACGGGGCGCGCTCGCGGTAGTCGTCCAGGCTGCGGATGTCCGCCGGCTTGACGCCCGCCTCGTCCCACGTCTTCCGCATCAACCCGGCGTGCTCATACACCCGCGGCAGCAGCTCGAGCAGCCGTTGTTCCTGTAGTGCTTCGAGATCCGAGCGCGCCATCGTCTCGATCTCGGGCTCGAAATATCTCTCGTCCGGCATGCGCGCTCCTTCGACCAGATCGCCGGGCACGAGCGAACTGGTGTATGAAGCGTCGCCGAGATATAGCTAACTTGTCAAGCTAATTGCTAGAGTGAGGCCACGCATCAAGCGAGGGAGCACGATGGTCGCTCAATGGGTCAACTCGGCCGATTCGCACGTTCTCGAACCGCTGGACCTCTGGCGGCGTGAGCTGCCGACCTCGATGCGTGAGCGCGGGCCAATCGTCGAGACGGTCGACGACCGGGAGGTGGTGTACATCGACTCGAAGGTAGTCCGCCGCGACCCCGTCGCGTTCATGGACGCGATCCGCCCGCCCGGCGCGGAGGATCCGGTACAACGTCTCGCCGACCTGGACGACCAGGGCATCTGGGCGGAACTGATCTTCCCGTCGCGCGCCTTGTGGGCGCACCTGTCCGACGAGGCCGAGCTGCAGCTGGCGTGCAGCGAGGTCTACAACGACTGGCTCTACGACGAGTTCATGACCCGCTCCGGGCGGTTCATCGGCGCCGCGATGCTGCCCGTGCTCGACACCGCCGACGCGGTGCGCGAACTGCAGCGCAACGTGGCGCGTGGTTTCGAGACGGTGTTCCTGCCGACGGCGACGCCGGCCCGGCGGGAGTACAACCGCGAGGAGTGGAAGCCGTTGTGGGCGGCGGCCGCCGAGGCAGGCATCAGCTTGTCGTTCCACATCGGCACCGGCGCCGACCCGAAGGTGTACCGGGGCCCGGGCGGGGCGATCACCAACCACGTCGTGTCCTTCTACGGCGCGCAGACCACGCTGTGCCACCTGGTCGCGTCCGGCGTCCTCGAAGAACACCCCGACCTGCACGTCTCGTTCGTCGAGTCGGGCGGGTCGTGGCTGCCCGCCGTGATGGAGCGCATGGACGAGGCCCAGCGCCAATACGGCGGCTGGTTCCTGCGCCCGAAACTGCCGATGCTGCCGAGCGAATACGTCAAGCGGCAAGTGCACATCAGCTTCCAGCACGGGCGGGCGGCGCTGGCCGTCATGGACATCACCGGGCTGGACGCGCTGATGTGGGGCAGCGACTACCCGCACCTCGAGGGCACCTACCCGAACACGCAGGCGGTGCTCGCGCAGATCTTCGACGGGGTGGACGACGAGGTGCGCACCGCGATCACCGGCGGCAACTTCGCCAGGCTGTTCACGGTGCCAGAACGCGTGGCGGCATGATCTCGGACGAGACCGTCCTCGAGCGGTACCCGCACATCCGCCTCGACCACCTGAACAAGCAGCTGTACAAGGGATACCTCGAACATCGGCTGGTGGCCGGACGCTGCGGGCACTGCGGACAGTGGCACACCCCGTTGCGCCCACGCTGCCCGTCGTGCTGGTCCACGTCGGTGGCGGCGACGCCCGTCAGCGGCCGCGGCACGGTGTACCTGCTCACCCTGCTGCACCAGGGGCCACCGTCGCCCGACGTCGACTACTCGACACCGTGGCCGCTCGCCGCGATCGAGCTCCTCGAGCAGCCCGGGCTGCGCGTCGTCGGGACGCTCGTCGACTGTGCGCCGGAGCAGCTGCACATCGGCCTGCCGGTCGAGCTGACCTGGATCGTCCGCGCCGGCGCGCCGTGGCCGGCGTTCCGTCCTTCGTCGGAGAAGCTCAATGTCGTCGGGTAATCCGGCCAAAGACGCGGTCGCGTTCGCCGGCGTCGGCCGGTCGCCGTACGCCCGCGACCGTGGCGCCACGACCGAGCTGACGATGGTGCTCGAAGCCTGCGTCGCGGCGATCCGCGACGCAGGCCTGGCCGCGGCGGACATCGACGGGGTCGTCGGCGGCGGACTGCTCACCGGCGGCATCGACCCGTCCGTCGTCGTGTCGAGCCTCGGACTGCCTTCAGTGAGCTGGTGGCACAAGACCATCCCGCCGATCATGAACCACGTCGTGGCCGCCATGAACGCCGTCTGGACCGGCGCGTGCGACACCGCCCTCGTCTACCACTCGTGCTACCGGCTGGGCGGAAACTCGCGCAGTGCGGCGGCCGACCCGTTCCGCGCCCGCGCGGCGCTCGGCCTGCCGGACGGGCGCGCGCAGACCGGCGACGGGCATGCCGAGTCCGAGCCGTGGGGGATGTTCGGCTCGGTGGGGTACGCGGCCTGGGCCGGCCGCTACCTGGCGCAGTACGGCGTCCCGCGCGAACATCTCGGGCTCGTCGCGATCAACGACCGCAGCAACGCGCTGCGCAACGACGACGCGGTGA
>JBKPQM010000201.1:0-10330 GCA_046734095.1 Actinomycetota bacterium
TCCAGGGAGTGCACCCCAGCACGAACTTTCCGACGTTCACCGCCAGCCGAAACGCTTGTAGCCTACCTCGCCGGCGCAGCCCGCTGAACAACCGGCGCCGCGCCGACCACCGGCGCGACGCCCAATAGGCACGCGCGACCCGTCGATCTAGCGCGATACCCGAAAGACGCTCCTTCCGCTGGCACGCACGCAGATCGGGCATTATGTCCGGCGGAGCGTACGTTTAATCAGCTCGTGTGCGCTGATGGCTGGACCGCGGTAGACCTTCAAGAAGCGTTCCGAAGGAGCGGATCCGATGTCGATCGAGGGAAGCGCATCGGCATCACCGGACCGCGCCAGGTCGGCTGGCATGACGGGCTCGCGCGCGTGTTCGCCAACGAGGCGCCCTGAGATCGAGAATACTGCCATGGCGCAGGACTCGGGCTATGTGATCCAGAGCGGAGCCGCCGCGCTCGATCGGTTGGAGCTGATCGCGCGTCTGTTCTGGCCGACGACGGAGGCGTTCCTCGCCCGTCACGACGCCTTGGAACTCGACCGGTTCCTCGACGTCGGGTGTGGCATCGGCGACGTCGCAACAAGAATCGGAAACGCCATCGGGGTCGATATCGACGCCGAGGTGGTCGACGCGGCGCGCGAGCGGTGCCGCGCAATGGGATCGAACGTTACGTTCCGCGTTGCCGGCCTTGCCGATCTCGGTGTGAACGACGAACTGCGTGGGTTCGACGCGGTCTATGCGCGAGGCGTGCTGAGCCACCAGTCCGATCCCGACGCGGGACTGGCGGCGATGCTTGCGGCGACGCGCCCAGGTGGAATGGTGCTCGTCGAAGACGTCGAGGTCGCAGCGGTGTGGAGCTCGCCGCCGTCTCCGGCACTCGCACGTCACCTCGAGCTCTACGTCGCGGCCGCGCGTGGTCTCGGGGCGCGTCCCGACATCGGGTGCGATCTTGCCGTGATGCTGCGCGACCTCGGCGCCACCGACGTCCGCGTCGACCTGATACAGCCGATGCTGAGAGTTCGCGACGACCTGCAGTCGCACGCCCGCACCATGGAGGCCATCGCCGCGCCGGCACGTTCACCAGCGTCGTGTCCAGGTTGACCAGGAACGCCGCCAGCAACAGCGCGACAAGGATCATGGGTTTGGATCGCATGGCTGATACTCCGGCAGCTAGTTGTTATCGGCGGGGTGGGGGGTACCGCGCGTCAAGGACGGTAGTGAGGCGTCCCGTGGCGATGTCGTACACATGGCCAGAGACGCTCACCTTCGGTGAGACCGAGGGCGCGGCGAGCAGGCGCTCGACGTCGGCGCGGACGGTGGCGCGCGGGTCAGCGACGGCGGCGGCTTCGAGCGCTGTCTCAGGAAGGCCGGTTGCCTCAGCGGCCCGGTGCCGGTAGCTGGGGTCGGCGAGAAGGCCGGTACCGCATTGGGTGTGGTGGACCACCGCGACCTCGAATAGGTCGTCCGCGGCCTGGTCACCAAACAGTTGCTCGGCGAGGAAGCCGAGGTAGGCGATGTCGTCGATGACGCCCTGGGTGACGCGTCCCCCCGCGTTGCGGATGACCGGAGCGTCGCCGAGCTGGAGTCCGAAGACGATTGCTGGGTCGACCCGGTGGTCGAGGCAGGTGACGATGAACACGGGCTGGGCGGGTACGCCGAGCGCCGCGGGGGTGTAGGCACGGGCGAACTGCTCATTGCGCTCGAGCAGGGGGGTCATCTTCGTCATGGCCGGGAGCCTCTTTCCTCAGTAGTGGACACCATCCACTTTTTAGTGGACAGCGTCCACCATACGGTTAGTGGACGCTGTCCACTAGTATTCGGTTGTGACAGCCAGCCGATCAGCGGAGGAGACCACCGGAGCGCGACGGCGCCAGCCACGCGGCGCCGTCCGTGACGGCCTGATCGCCGCCGGGCTGGAACTGGCCCGGGCCGGCGGTCCCGACGCCGTCGTGCTCCGCGAAGCGACGCAAATGGTCGGCGTGGTCCCCAACGCCGCCTACCGGCACTTCGCCGACCGCGACGAGCTGCTGGCCGCGGTCTCCACCGCGGCTATGCGCGAGCTCGCCGCCCGCATGGCCGCCGGCGTCGCCCGGGTACGCGGCAAACACGGCGACGCCGGCGCGGCCCGCCGCCGGCTACGCGCCATCGGCCGGGCCTACTTGGAGTTTGGTCATGAAGAACCTGGGCTGTTCACCACCGCGTTCGCCCTGCCCCACCAGCACACCTACAGCCCACCCAGCGGCGGGACTGGGCCGGACCCGATGCCCCTCGATCAGCTCCGTGCCGTACTCGACGAGCTGGCCGACGCCGACGTGCTTGACCGGCGGCGCCGCCCCGGCATCGAGTACCCCATCTGGTCCGCGGTGCACGGACTAGCTGTACTCACCGGGCAAGGGCCCCTGCGCGACGTCCCCGATGCCACCCGCCATCACCTGGAAAAGCTCACCCGCGCCTTCATCGAAGCGGCCCTGCCATGAGGCAGCCCTCCCGCCATCCAGGACCGCCCGCCCTACCGAGACCCGTTCTCGGGCGAGGGGCCATAGTTAGTTCGCGACAGTCGCGTCTGGATCCTGACGCAGCCGGGATGCGCACGCACTCGACCTACTGCACAGCACCAGCAACACGGCCTTCACCAGGCACGACCTGCGCGAACCAGAGGAGATTCTCGCCGACGCCGAACTTCGCGGCCTCATCGACTTCTCCGAGCCGGTCGCGGTCTCGTCGCGATCTTGCACTTCATATCCGACGGGGAACATCCGGGCGACATCATCCGACGACTTATGGGTGGCGCGCTACCGACTACTCCGTGCGAACTGCCCTCGAAGGGCCTGCTAACTCCGTCGCAGGGAGAGAGGCAGCGATCACACGTAACCGGCATGCCACGCCGGAACTTCTGTCCGAGCCGTTCCCGGATTTCGTACTCACTCACGCCGATGCTCTCTATGCGAGCGTCAGGTTGCGCGGGTCGACCCACCAGTGAGACCTCCAGCAAGTCGAGATCCCTGACGACTCGATGGCAGGTCTCGTCGTAGTACCTCCGGCCGACAATGTGCTCGCAGTCGTCGGGGTCGAGGCCGCAGATCGAGCACTCCGCAGCACGCACGACGTATCCGATGCTGCGGCCCACGCGGTTGTGCGCCAGTGCGACGGGACATTGTTGCGCGTAACCGTTCTCGTCGTAAGCGAGACGACAAAGATTGCGAAAGTGCTCTCGCCGAAACGAACCGGCACTATCGAGCCGCTGATGGGCGACCTCGAAAGGTCACTGTCCTCCAGCCAGTTCATCGCGGAACGCAGGGTGCGCAGCGCCTCATTTATCGCATCGGCCGCCCGTCGGTCCGCCCCTCGGTTCCGACGATCCGGATAGCGAGACCGAATCGCCGACTGCCCTTGATAAGAAGGTCCCGGCCCTTACTCCCCACGGATACGCCGCTCGAACTGCGTCAGCGCCTCGATGACATGTCCTGCGCTGCCGTTGGCGACGAATGACTCACGGCCGCCGTCTGGCCTCGCCACATGCCATTCGACATGGAGGATCGCAGGCTTGGCGACCTCCGGCGCTGCGCCCTGGTCAAGCTCAGTGGCGTCCGACCGTGTGGCGCGAGGCGGGAGGTACGTCTTAATCAGCTCGACAAGTAGTCCTGCTTCGAGCCCGATGAGGACGTCGCGGGTGAACTCCAAGATGGGTAGCCAGACCTCGAAGGCCTTGTGCCCGACGTACCGCCGCGACTCACGGGGTACTGCGAATTTCGCTGTGATCCCACGTTCCTGAAGGACCTTCACGAAGTCAGTCGTCGTGTCCGGAAACGGCACGACGCCGCCATCGAGAGTGAGCCCCGGCATGTTGGGCACCCAAGGCATGACGGTCACTTGGCGGGTGGGATCCGTCATTGGCGACACTCCTCGTCGTGTATTGCGCTTCATGATCCCTCGCAAGGGTGCAATGCGCCCGTCCGACCGGCGCCAGCGCGGTGAGAAAGCGCACGCAGACCGGCTCCGCCAGTCCTAGGCGGCGACCGGCCCTTCAACAGGCGGGGAATTTGCGCACTTCCCCCACCCGGCAGCGCACATGGCGCTACCACGCACGCGTCCGTGCAGAACTCGCACAGCGGCGACTACGCGCTCACGACTCATCTGCCCAGACGCGGCCGGGACGGCGGCGCGCGTTCGAGGAACTGTCGGCCGCACGAGCATGAAGCGCATAACAAAGGTATTTCGACGGCGAGTCGCGATGAGACGGGACACCCGATCGGCGTTATACGGGTGATCGAAGATCACCGCGCCGCAAGCGGCTCGTATAAAGCTTGATACACGGGTGATCTTCGCTCAACGCGGACAACGAGATGCAGAGAAGATCAGCCGTGTATCAGGTCGATTTCGCGCACGCCTCCGTGCCGGCGGGTATCAGAATGGGCCGACGTCGGTGATGGCGACGGCCGGTTCGCCGGCGGTGTCGCTGTCGGGCAGGCTCACCTCGGCGCTGATGCCCCAGTCGTGGTCGCCGTTCGGGTCGTCGAACACTTGCCGCACGCGCCAGAGCGCGTTGCCGTTGTCGGTGTCGATGTGCAACAGTGCCGGGTTGCGGGCGTCGCCGCCTGTGCCGATGCGGTCGTGTTCGCCGAAGTAGGACTCGATCGCGTCGCGCCAGCGGCCAGTGTCCCAGCCGGCCGCTGCGTCGAGTTCGCCGAGCTCGGCGTAGCGGCGCAGTGCGGCCAGTTCCACGCGGCGGAACATGGCGTTGCGGACGAGCACGGTGAACGCCCGGGTGTTGGCGGTCAGTTCGGCCGGGGGCTTCGGCTCTAGTGGTGCGGCGGCACTGCCGGCGGCCAGTTTCTCCCATTCGTCGAGCAGGCTGGAGTCGGTCTGCCGCACGAGCGCGCCGAGCCATTCGATGATATCGGTCAGCGCTTCGGTGTTCGCCGCTTCGGGCACGCCGGAGCGCAGCGCGCGGTAGGCGTCGGACAGGTAGCGCAGCAGCGTTCCCTCGCTGCGCGAGAGGCCGTAGGAGGAGACGTATTCGGTGAACGTCATCGCGCGCTCCCACATCTCGCGCACGACCGACTTGGGCGAGAGCTGGTCCTCGTCCAGCCACGGGTGGCTGCGGCGGTAGATCGCGAAGCCCGCCGTGAGCAACTCGTCGAGCGGCTTGGGCCAGGTGACGTCGGTGAGTAGTTCCATCCGCTCGTCGTAGGCGATGCCGTCAGCCTTCATCGCAGCGACCGCCTCGCCTCGTGCGGCATGCTGCTGCGCGGCCAGAACCTGCCGCGGGTCTTCCAGGGTCGCCTCGAATACCGACACGACGTCCAGCGCGTAGGTCTCCGCCTGCGGGTCTAGTAGGTCCAGCGACGCAAGCGCGAACGTCGACAGCGGCTGGTTCAGTGCGAAGTTCACCGGCAGGTCCGTGGTCAGTCGCACCGTGCGTCCGGTCTCGTCCGGGGCTTCGAGTCGCTCGATGACTCCGGCCGCCAGCAGCGCCCGGTACGCGCGGATCGCGTCGCGCACCTGGCCGCGGTGCGCCGTGGCCGGGCTGTGGTTGTCCATGATGAGCTGGCGCATCGCCGCGAACGCGTCAGCGGGGCGGGCGATCACGTTGAGCAGCATCGCCGGGGTCACCCGGAACTGCTCGGCCAGCGCCTCGGGTTTCGAGCTCACCAGCCGATCGTGGGTGTTCTTAGACCAGGAGACGAAACCCTGCGGCGGCCGCTTACGCACGACTCGGCGCCGCTTCTTCTCGTCGTCACCGGCCTTCGCCAGCAGGCGCGCGTTCTCGACCTCGTGTTCGGGCGCCTGCACCACGACGGTGCCGGCCGTGTCGAATCCGGCCCGGCCGGCCCGCCCGGCGATCTGGTGGAACTCGCGCACCTGCAACTGCCGCGTCCGCTGTCCGTCGTACTTGCTCAAGGCTGCGAAGACCACCGTCCGGATCGGGACGTTGATGCCGACGCCGAGCGTGTCCGTACCGCAGATGACCTTGAGCAGCGCGGCCTGCGCGAGCTGCTCGACCAGCCGGCGGTACTTCGGCAACATCCCGGCGTGGTGCACGCCGATACCGTGGCGCACCAGGCGCGAGAGCACGCGGCCGAAGCCGGCGTTGAAGCGGAACTCGCCGATCGCCGCGGCGATCGCGTCGCGCTCGGCGCGGGTGGCGACGTTGATGCTGGTCAGCGACTGCGCCTGTTCGAGCGCGGCTGCCTGCGTGAACTGCACGACGTAGATCGGGGCCGCCCCACCGGCGAGCAGATCACTGATCGTCTCGTGCAGCGGCGTGACAGCGTAGTAGTGGTGAAGCGGCACCGGCCGGACCTCTGCGGCAACCGTCGCCGTCGGCCTACCGGTACGCCGGGACAGATCCGCGGCGAGATCGGTGACATCACCGAGGGTCGCCGACATCAGCAGGAACTGGGCCGACGTCAGCTCGAGCAGCGGCACCTGCCACGCCCAGCCGCGGTCGGGGTCGGCGTAGAAGTGGAACTCGTCCATGATCACGACGCGCAGATCGCTACCCGGACCGGTGCGCAGCGCGATATTGGCCAGCACCTCCGCGGTGCAGCACAGAATCGGCGCGTCGGCGTTCACCGCGGCGTCGCCGGTCATCATGCCGACGCTCTCCGACCCAAACACCGCGCACAGCGCGAAGAACTTCTCGCTGACCAGGGCCTTGATCGGTGCCGTGTACACCGAACGCACGCCGGCAGCCAGCGCGAACCAGTGCGCCGCCACCGCGACCAGCGACTTCCCGGACCCGGTCGGCGTCGCCAGCACGACGTTGCTCCCCGTCACGAGCTCCAGCACCGCCTCCTCCTGCGCCGGATACAACTCGATCCCCTGACCAGCGACCCACTCACCGAAGGCCGCATACAACTCGTCCGGGTCGGCCGGAGGCCCGCCGAATCCGGTCAACCGCAGGCTGGCGGTGAGCGCGGGCACGGCAGTCATGACGTCATCCACTGTGCCCGACAGTGTGGGAGATGAGCGGGCCACTCACCAACCTCCTACGGTGGGCACGTGCCGATCGAAGACGTCCCAGCACGTGACCTGGGGGCGGGTGACGTTGTGCGACTCGACGACCCTCAAGCGCAGCGGGTAGAGCGCGTAGTGCGCCTCGACGCCCGGGTCGCGACCCCGCACTGAGATTCCCCGGGTGTGCCAGAAATCTTGACGCAGTAGACAGGAAGCGATCTTGGAACCAACCCAGCGCACATCGGTTTACTACAGTTCTTACTACACCGAGGCCCCCGACCTGTCCGGTTCGGGGGCCTCTGTGGTGGTTCTTGCTAGTAGCGGGGGGAGGATTTGAACCTCCGACCTCTGGGTTATGAGCCCAGCGAGCTACCGAGCTGCTCCACCCCGCGGTGACCCACTTAGTGTAGCCAGCGGCCCAGACGTCCGCCAATCGCGCCGTCCAAGCTGAGCATCCTGCCATCAGTCGTCGCGAATCGGCGATGATCTTGGACTTGTGGTCGAACTGCGACCACAAGTCCAAGATCACAAGGGCGGTAGGCCAGGCGTCGGCGTGATCCTCAGCGGGTCTGCGTCGGCGTGGGCGACGGGGAGATCAGCTTGAGGTATTGCTGGGTCAGCCGTTGCACGTCCGCCTGAGCTTGCCCGATCGCGGCCAGGTTGCCGGACTTGTACGCGGCCTCCAGCCGCCCGAAGGCGGCGTTGAGCTGCGTCAGAACCGCCTGGGCGTTGGCCGGCGGCGCGGATGCCGGCGGCGGTGGCGGCGACGACGTCTTCGGAGGTGGCGTCGTCGGCGCCGAGGTCGTCGGCGACGGCGACTGGTTCGGGGACGTCGAAGTCTGGCCGGTCACGATCGAGGCACCCGGCGGCCCGTGACTCAAGTTCTCGAGCGCGCCGGCGAGGTCGGTCGCGTAGCCGACCTTGTCGCCGTAGACCACGAGTACCCGTTGCAGGATCGGGTATCCCGTGCCGGTGGTGCCTTGCACGTAGAGCGGCTCGACGTACAGGAAGCTGTCGCCGATCGGCACGGTCAGCAGATTGCCGTGGATCACCGCCGAGCCGGCGCCGCTCAGCTGGGTGATGTCCTTCGAGATCACCGCGGTGGTGTTGAAGATGTTGTGTATCTGCTCAGGGCCCTGGACCACGGTCTTCGTGGGCAGTTTGAGCACAGTCATCTTGCCGTAATTGGCGGGGTCGCTGTCGACCGAGATGTATGCGGCCAGGTTCTGCGAGTTGTTGACCAACATCGGCGTCGTCAACTGGAACTGCGCCGGGCCCGTTCCGCTCGCCGGGTCGGCCAGCACGTAGTACGGCGGCTGGTTGCTGCCTCCGCCTGCGGGATCCGGCGGTACCGACCACTTGTCCCGGACGTTGTAGAACGTCACCGGGTCGTCGACGTGGTACTGCTCGAGGATGCCGCGTTGCACCTCGAACAGATCTTCCGGATAACGGACATGGTCCACCACATCCTTGGGCATCGCCGACTTCGGCTGCACCAGTCCGGGGAACGCCTTGCGCCACGCCTTGAGCACCGGATCCTGTTCGTCCCACGCGTACAGGTGGAGCGTGCCGTCATACGCGTCGACGGTCGCCTTCACCGAGTTGCGGATATAGTTGATCTTGTCATTGGGCTGTGACGCCGTGCGGTTCTGCCGCGACAATGTGTCCTGCGTCAGATCCGAGAGCGAACGCTGCTCGGAATACGGGAAGTTCGACATCGTGGTGTACGCGTCGACGATCCAAACGATGCGGCCGTCGACCACTGACGGGTACGGGTCGCCGTCGACCTTGAGGAACGGTGCCGCCTTGAGGAGGCGATCGCGCGGGTCGCGCACAAAGATGATCTTGGCACCCTTCGCGCTCACCGCATCGTTGAGCAGGAAGTTCGTCTGCTTGTACTTCGTCGCAAACGCCAGCCGGGTGAAGAAGTTGCTCAGCGAGACGCCGCCCTTGCCCTTGTAGGACGTCGTCTGGTCGCTGCCGTCGTACTCCCGAGAGCCCTTGGCGCCGACGATCGAGTAGTCGACACCGAGTTCGCCGTAGTACACCTGGGGCGTCGTCAGATCCAGCGGGCCGCTCGGCGGGATGTCTCCCTCGGTGTAGTTGCCTGTCTGCGTGACGTCCTGGCCGGCCTGCGCAGCGACGAAACCGTACCCATGCGTATAGACGGTGTGCTCGTTGATCCAGTTCGTCTGACTACCGGTCAGCGCATTGGCATTGAGTTCGCGCACGCCCACCACGTAGTCGTGCGTTACGCCGTTGACCTCGTAGCGATCCACGTCGAGCTTGGAGGCGAACCCGTATTGGTTGCGGATCTTCTGCTGCTGCAGGAAAGTCGGCGACACCACGTTCGGGTCGAGGATGCGGAGGTTGCTGATGGTCGCGCCGGTCGGCGTCAGCGCCGCGGTACTGGGGCTGCTCACCGCGGGATAGTTGACGTAATCGACGGTGCCGTCCGGCTGGCCGGACGTGATCACGTCATAGCCCTGACGGGTCGCCGTGATGTTGCGCTGGATGTACGGCTTTTCCTTGTCGCTGGCGTTCGGCTTCACCGAGAACTGTTGCACGATCGCCGGGTAGATACCGTTGATCACGATGCTGAGCACGAGCAACACACCGAAGCCGATCGCCGGCAGCTGCGCGCTCTTGAGCCACATGCTGGCGAGCACCGCCGCCGCGATGATTACGGCCATCCAGAACAGAATCGTCTTGGCCGGCAGCGAAGCGTTGACGTCGGTGTACGACGCGCCGGTGACCTTCCCCCTATTGGAGAAGACGATTCCGTATCGATCGAGCCAGTAGGCGAGCGCCTTCAGCACAATGAAGACGAAGATCAGGATCGTGAGGTGCCGACGGGCGGCCATCGTGATCTTCGGCCCGGGAGTCTGCACCCGGATCGCCCCGAACAGGTAGTGCACCGCGGCGGCGAGCAGGATCGAGAACAGGATCGCGGTGAATCCGAAGTTCAGCATCAGCCGATAGGCCGGGTAGTCCCATGCGAAGAACGAGACGTCTCGGTGGAACTGCGGATCCTTGATGCCGAACGAGCCGCCGTAGCGCCACAACATCCAGGTGCGCCAGTCGTCCGTTGCCGACAACCCGGCGCTGAGACCGGCCAGCACCATGATTCCGGCGAGAATGAGGCGTTTGCGCTGTTCGAGGATGACCCGGTAGCGCTCTAGGTTCTGCTGCTCGGTCGATAGTGGCCGAAACGGCGGACGCAGCATGTAGGCGATGACGATGTTGCCGCCCAGAATGGCTGCCATCAGCACGCCGAAGATCAGGAACAGCACCAGCTTCGTCGTAATGATGCCGCGATATACGCCTCGGAAGCCGACCTCACCGAACCAGAGCCAGTTGATGTAGACGCCGACT
>JBKPQM010000202.1:0-14975 GCA_046734095.1 Actinomycetota bacterium
TTGCCACGCCGCAGGCGGCAAATACGCCCTCGTCGTCGCACAGCTGGGCCAGCACAAGCACCGCGGCGAGGAAGCCGATCACCGGGCCCAGCCGAGTGAGCTCGGCGCGGGCATCCTCCGCGGAGACCGCGCCAACCGCAACGACAATGCCCGCGGCCGGTACTGCGACCACGGCCTCGGGCCAGCCTTCTGGGCGAACCACCGCGAACGCCAGCACGCCCAGAAGCAGACCGGCCGACAGCACCTCGGCTGCGGCGCCGGTCATCCCGTCGGGGCGTGGCTGATGGATCTTGGTCGGCGCGAGCTCGACCGAGGACCCATCAGCTGGGTCCGAGGTGACTCGTGTCGTTGACCAGCCGCACGGACGGCACGCCGTCGGCGTAGTAGTTGGTGATCGACACCGACGCGAGATCCAGGTGCATACGCGACATGGCGATGATCGGAGCATCGAGCGCCAGGCGCAGCAGCGATTTGATCGGCGTCACGTGCGAGACGACGACGACCGTTGCGCCCGGGTACTTGGCGATCAGCTCATCCCGGCCGCCGCGCACCCGTCGGACGACGGTCTCGAACGACTCCCCACCAGGCGGTGCGGCGTCACCCGACGTGAGCCAGGCCGTCAGCTCAGTTGGCCAGCCTTGCTGTACTTCCTCGAACGTCAAGCCTTCCCAGGCACCGAAGTCACTCTCGACGAACGCGTCGTTGAGCGTGACCTCCTGGCCGATCGCATAGGCGATCCGCTGGGCGCTCTGGCGTGCCCGGCGCAGCGGCGAGCTGACGACCGCTGCCACCTCGCCGAACGTGGCGGCCCGCTTGGCTAACGCCGCGGCCTGCCGCTCGCCGACATCGGACAGCGGCAAGTCGTTGCGCCCCGAGAAGCGCCGCTGCACGGAGTGGTCGGTGGCGCCGTGCCGCACGAGGACGAGACGGGTCGGCACGCTCGTGGGGGGCGCCCAGGCCGGCACATCGGGCACCGGCCGGGACGGCAGGGGTGGTTTGCCGGCCGCGATGTCCATCGCCTCGTTCGCCAATCGGTCCGCATGCGCGTTGCGCTCCCGGGGAACCCACTCGAACGTGATCTCGGCGAAGCGGTCGCGCAGGGCGGCAGCCTCGCGGGCCAGTGGCCGCAGGCCCTCGTGCTTGACCTGCCAGTGACCGGAGATCTGCTCGACGACGAGCTTCGAGTCCAGGCGGACCGTCACGGATGTAGCGCCGAGCTCCGCGGCGGCCTGCAGACCAGCGATCAGCCCCCGGTACTCGGCGACGTTGTTCGTCGTGCGCCCGAGAGATTCGCGCCGTTCGGCCAGGACCTCACCGGTGCCCGCATCGCGCACCACCGCGCCGTAGCCGGCCGGCCCTGGATTGCCTCGAGAACCGCCGTCCGCCTCGACGACAACACGTCGCGTCACAGACCGGAATCTCCCGTACGGACGAGGATGCGCCGGCAGTTCTCACATCGGACGACCGCGTCCGCGGGGGCGTCCCGGACGGCGTTCAGCTCGCTGCCGGCGAGTTCGAGGTGACACCCTTCGCAGCGCCGGTGCCGCAGCATTGCGGCACCCACGCCCCCGCCCCCCGCGCGGATCTTCTCGTAGAGCGCGAGCAGATCGCCGGGCAGCTCGTGCGCGATCTCGGACCGCTCGCCGCTCGTCCGGGCCAGTCCGGCGTCGATCTCGACAAACGCGGCCTCGCGCTTGGCCTCGAGGTCGGCGCGGTCGCCGGCGAGGGCCGCCTGCCGCTGCGTGATCGAGGCGAACTCGGCGTCGAGATTCTCGCGGCGCTCCATCAGGTCGAGCAGATCGTCCTCGAGCGCGGACTGTCGCCGAGCCAGCGTCGTGATCTCGTGTTGCAGACCTTCCAGCTCCTTCGCCGGCAGGCCGCCAGACGTCAGGCGCTGCTCGTCGCGCTTGGCCCGCGCCTGCACAGCCTCGATCTCCTTCTCGAGCCGGCGCTGGTCGTCGGCGACGTCGTCGAGTTGCGCCTGCAAGTCCAGAGCCTCGCCGCGCAGCTGCTCGGCCTGTTGTTCGGATGTGAAGATCGCGGCCAGTTCCGGAAGGTGTTCGCGACGGTGCCTCAGCTGGGCGAGTGCAGTGTCGGCGGCCTGCAGATCGAGCAGGCGAAGCTGGACGGCGGGATCGGCTTTCACGGTGACGGGCTCGTTTCGGGCGATAGGGCGTGCAGGGTCCACGGGTCGGTGACCGTGCGGGAGACGGTCACGTCCACGGTAGTGCCGAAGCGTTCGCGGACGCGGTCGGCCAGCGCGTCCAGCCACGGCGCCTCGGTGGCCCAATGGGCGGCGTCGATGAGCGCCATCGCGTCTGGGCCGCGCTCGCTCACTGCCTCGAGTGTCACGTGGTGTCTGAGATCCGAGGTGACGTAAGCATCGGCGCCGGCCCGGCGGGCCGCCTCGATGAACGGCGCTCCCGATCCCGCGCAAACGGCCACTGTTCGCACTTCGCGGTCCGGGTTGCCAGCGGCGCGGATGCCCCAAACCGTACGCGGTAGCGCTTGTACAGCGCGGCTGAGGAATTCGCGCAGGTTCGTCGGGGCGTCCAGCTCGCCGAGCCGCCCGGTGCCCCGGGAACCACCTAACGCGACCTGGGGGTACACGTCGAACCGTGCTGGGCGCAGCGCGGTCACGACGTCGGACAGAATGGGCCGCGGCGCGGTCAGCTCGATGCGCGTCTCGGCGGTCGGCTGGGTCGGACGCCCACTCGGTTCGGCCCGAACCGCAACGCCAATGGTGCTCCACGCGTGCGTCGCGCGGGCCGTCCCGATCAGCGACTCGGTCACTCCCGCCGCGTCGTCCGTGGCCACGAAGACGACCAGCGTGTCCCTGACCTCCTCGGGAGCGGCGTCCAGTGGTCGCAGCTCGGCGACCCCGAGTCGTGCGGCCAGCGCGTCGGACACTCCGGGATCGGCCACGTCGGCATTCGTGTGCGCGACGTAGTGTGCGATGCCGGACCGGATCATCCGGTGAACCAGAGCGCCCTTCGGGTCGGTGACCGGGACGCCGTGGACCGGGCTCAGCAGCAGCGGGTGGTGGGTCAGCAGCAGCTGCGCACCCGCGGCCTCGGCCTCGGTGACCGTCTGCGGCACTGCGTCGACGGCGAGCACGACGCGCGTGACGTCGACGGCCGGGTCCCCACAGGTGAGTCCAACGGAGTCCCACGATTCCGCCCAGCTGGGCTCAAACCACTCCTCGAGCGCAGCGATCACCCCGGCCAGTTGCGGCATGCTCGCGAACCTACCGCCCGCGCACGGTGAAAGGGCTCGGTACCAGTTCCCTGGTACCGAGCCCAATCGTTGCTCTGCTTGCTCGAGCCTTACTTCGAGCCGTCCACTGCGGCGGTCGCCGTGCTGGCCGTCACCGGGATGCGGTGGGCGGTCGAGCCGCTGTATGCACCCGCCACGCGGACGGTGAGCACGCCCTTGTCGTAGCTGGCCGTCACGTCGTCACCGGTAACGTCCTTCGGCAGGCTGAAGCTGCGACGGAACGCGCCGTAGCGCACCTCACGCAGCCGGCGGCCGCGGCTCTCCTCGGAGCGCTCGTCGCGCCGCTCGCCGCGGACGACCAGGGCGCCACCGTCGACCTCGACGGTCGCGTCCTTCTCCGGGTCCAGACCGGGAAGCTCGACGCTCACCAGCGCGTCCTCGCCATCGCGGTTCACCTCGGCCGCCGGCGTGTAGCCGAGCCGGGACACCTCGGTGGTTAGCGGACGGAAGCGGGCATCGAACTCAGCGAACGGGCTCAGCCAGGCGTTACGCAGGCTCAGACTCGTCATAATGATCACCTTTCGTCGGTACAAATATCTTCCCTTGCAGGCAGTCGACTGATACAACTTGAGCCACACAGACTTAATTCCCTCGCCCACCTTCTCGACTTGCGAGGTAGCACCAGTGTCGCTACCGTCCGCGCAAGCATGAGCACTTTTCGGGGGGAATCACATGACTCATGGCAAACATTGGCGCGCGTTAACCGCCCTCGCAGCCGTGATTTTGTGCGGCCAGTCCTGGCCGCCTGCGCTAGTTCCGGACGGACTGCCGGCCTTCTCGCGGCACCCCCGGCGACCTCATCGAGCCCCCCAACAACGTACAGTCCGCCAGCGTCAACATCGTCGGCAGCACGCCCGGCGACCCATGTCGTGCCCAAGCCGAAGCCGAAGCCGAAGCCCACTCATCAGCGCGTGGCGCCGGTTACCACGTCTGCATCTGTGCCTGCGCGCCCGGCCACCAGATCGGCACCACCGCCTCCACGGCCCGCGCCGGTGACGACGCCGCCGCGGACCCGGACGTCCACTACGCACGCGGCGCCCGCGCCGTCCCCGGTCAGCAACTGCGATCCCGCCTATCCAGACGCGTGCTTGCACGACGGCATCGGCGACTACGACTGCGCGGGCGGATCCGGCAACGGGCCCAACTACGTCGACGGCCCGCTCGCGGTGCGACCACCCGACCCGTTCGGCCTGGACAGCGACCACGACGGCGTCGGCTGCGAGCGCGGATGAACGAGGGCCGCCGAATCACCACCGCGGCGTGCGGTCGTATCGCGGTGCCCATACCCTGCGGTACAGAAGTCGGACGGGCGGCGGAAACCGCCTGAGCACGTGGGATCGGGTGACTTCGGGGGCCTCGTCCAGAAGCCATGGGAAGAATTCCGCCCCGCCCCGTAGACC
Organism: Actinomycetota bacterium; assembly: GCA_046734095.1. Lineage (GTDB taxonomy): Bacteria > Actinomycetota > Actinomycetes > Mycobacteriales > Jatrophihabitantaceae > DASXRA01. Next base: position 4,677 of record JBKPQM010000202.1, read on the forward strand.
TAGTGTCTTGCGGAAGTATCCACCGAACGCCTTCCAGCCGCCGGGGCCGAGGTGCTTGGCGATCAGCGGTAGCGCGTCGTCCTCTTCGTGACGCATGTGTGCCGTCAAAGCGGCCTCCAGTGCCTGGACGGCGTTGAGCAGCGTTACCGTGTCGTGGCTCCCGAGCGACTCGGCGATGCGTCCGAGCAGCGGTTCGATGTGGCTGTGCTCGATCTCCATCTCCTCGAGCACCACTGCTTCTTCCGGCGTGCTGACCTTCGCCCGTAGGGGCGGCCACAATGCCTCGTCCTCGGCCGTGTGGTGTATGTGCAGTTGCCGGGCGAACGTCGCCCAGCCGGTGAGCACCGCCGGCGAGATCGACTGGACGCGCTCGCTGGCCTTCGCCATACGTCGCAGGTCCCGGGTGAATGCGTCGTGCGCGACGTACATCATCGTGAAGTCGACCTCGCCGATGATCGGCGTGCGGCTCTCGGTCATTTCGGTTTCCTTTGTGATCAGACCCGAGCGGGCTCGGGCGTTGCTTCTTGGACGGTAGGGTGTGCGACCTCGCCCCGGCTGTTGCGGGTGCGCAGCGCGATAAGGGCGGCGGCGAGCAGGAAGATCGATGCTGCGACCAGCGCGCGCTGGAAGCCGGACGTCAACGCGTCGGGCACCGAGTGGCCCTCTCCCAGTCGGTGGCCGGTGCGAGAGGTCGCAATCGCTGAGAAGATCGCCAGTCCGAGCGCACCGCCGACCTGCTGCGCCGCGTTCACCAGCGCCGCGGCGAGCCCGGCCTTGTCGGCCGGCACTCCGGCGTTGGCGGCGGTGGTCGTGGCGACGAAGACTCCGCCGATGCCGAACGAGACGATCATCAATCCCGGGAACAGATCGACGAGGTACGAGCCGTCAACCGGGATGCGCGACAGGTAGTACAGCCCACCTGCGGTTATGACGGCGCCGGCAACGATCACCGGACGCGTCCCGATCCGGCCGATCAGCTGGGTGGAGATACCAGCGGAAATACCGACGCCGACCGTGAGTGGTAAGTAGGACGCGCCGGTCTCGAGCGAGGAGTAGCCCAACACATTCTGCATATAAAGGGTGAGGAAGAAGAACATCGTGACGAAGCCGCCCACCCCGATGAGCTGGGTGACGTCCGCCGCGGCCAACCCCCGGATTCGGAAGATCGACAGTGGGACAAGCGGGTTGCCCGCTCGCTGCTCGTTCGCGACGAAGGCAACCAACAAGACGCCCGCTCCGACGAGTTCCCCGATCGTGCGGCCGGAACCCCAGCCCTGGTCGGGCGCCTTCACCAGGGCGTAGACGAGAAGCAGCATCCCGCCGGTAACCAGAACCGTGCCCAGCACGTCGAAGTTGGCGAGCGGCGCGCGGCGTTGCTCGCCCGGAATCAACCAGAAGATCGCGGCCAGCAGGAAGACCGCGATCGGTGGGTTGACGAAGAGCACCCAACGCCAGCCCGGTCCCTCGGTCAGCACGCCGCCGAGGAACACACCGAGGGCGGAGGCCAATCCCGCCACACCACCCCAGACGCCCAGCGCTTTGTGCCGATCCGCGCCCTCTCGGAAGCTGGTGGTCAGTAGCGATAGGGCGGCCGGCAGCATCAGAGCAGCGCCGAGACCCTGGGCGAGGCGGGCGCCGACCAGAACGCCCGCCTGGCCGGCGAAGCCGCCGACGAGCGATGAGACCGCGAACAGAGCCGTGCCGGTCACCAGCACCCGGCGCCGGCCCAGCAGATCGCCGGCGCGGCCGCCCAGGAGCATGAACCCGCCGTACGTGAGCAGGTAGCCGCTGAGCACCCATTGCAAGTCCTGCACGGAGAAGTGCAGGTCCTCGCGGATGTCGGGTAGCGCAATGTTGACGATTGACGCGTCGACGAAGTCGAGGAAAGCGATGGCGCACAGCAACGCGAGTGTTGCCTTGCCGCGTCTCGTCGCCAGGAAAGAATCCGTTAGTGCCATGACAATGGACCTCCGTGGGGTTGTTCTCACTGGTCCTGACGGATCGCGTCCAAGAGATGTGACGTCGTCACACACGCAGCGTGCGGATCGTCATAGAGGTATGGCCATGGACAGCGACAGTTGGCAGGCGGAGCAATTCGAGCGGCACCGCGCGCACCTACGCGCTGTCGCCTACCGGATGCTCGGCTCAGTCAGTGAAGCCGACGATGCCGTGCAGGAGGCGTGGCTGCGGCTCAGCCGCTCAGGCGACACGGCGATCGACAACGTCGGCGCCTGGCTCACCACCGTCGTGGGCCGTGTCTGCATCGACATGCTGCGCGCACGCCGGTCGCGTCGCGAGGACCTCGTGGGGACCTGGCTTCCGGAGCCGGTCGTCACCGTCGATGATCACGCCGACCCCGAACAGGAGACGCTGCTCGCCGATTCCGTCGGGTTGGCCCTGCTCGTCGTGCTTGAGACGCTCACGCCGTCGGAACGGCTCGCCTTCGTACTCCACGACACGTTCGGTGTGCCGTTCGAGGAGATCGCGCCGATGATCGACCGGACGCCGGCCGCGGCCCGCCAGCTGGCCAGTCGGGCTCGCCGCCGGGTGCGAGGTGCCCCGACCATGCCAGACCCGGACCTGCCGAAGCAGCGCGAGGTCGTCGAGGCATTTCTAGCGGCTACCCGAGCCGGTGACTTCGAGGCCTTGCTGGCGGTACTCGACCCGGGCGTCGTGTTCCGCATCGACACCGGTGCTCGCACCGGCATTGCCCCGGCGCTCGTAAGCGGCGCCGCCGACGTCGCCCGGCAGGCGGCCACCCAGGGCCGCAAGTTCGCGCCGCTGTGCCGCCCGGCGCTCGTCAACGGCGCGGCCGGCATCGTCGTGGGCGCCCCGGGCAGCGCATTCGCGGTCGCCGGAATCACTGTCATCAACGGCCGGATAGCCGCGATCGACCTGATCCTCGACCCCGACAAGCTGCACAGCGTGGTCCTCGACGGGTAAGACCTCGCCCGGGTCTTTCAGCCGCCCCGCGAGGTGGCGACGTAGTCGCTCGCGCGGAAGCACCCATGGACATGGTCGTTGACCACGCCGACGTTCTGCATGAACGCGTACACGCTCGTTGGACCGACGAAGCGGTATCCCTGCGACTTCAGCTGCTTCGCGAACGCCTCCGCTTGCGAGGTCGACTTGGGCAGCTCGGCGATGGTCCGGGGTGCCCGCTTGCGGGTGACCTCGTAAGACTTCGCCAGCGCCGCTAGGCCCGGCGACGCAGACAGCATGGCGCGGGCGTTGTCGACGGTGGCCTGGATCTTGGCCCGGTTGCGGATGATCGAGGCGTCGCGTACGAGTCGGTCCACGTCCCGTTCGGTCATCGCCGCGACCCCGGCGACGTCGAAGCCCCGGAAGGCCTTCCGGAACGCGTCCCGCTTCCCGAAAACGATTGACCAGCTCAGCCCGACCTCGAACACACCCAGGGTGAGCGCCTCGAACATTGTGGACTCGTCGTCGGTGCGCGTACCCCATACCTCGTCGTGGTAGCGAAGGGCGGCGGTGTCGTCGGCGCCCACCCAGGCGCAGCGTGGAATCCCGTCGTACCCGATGATCACGTCGTTGCTCATTCGGACCTCCAACGGCCACCCCCGAATGCTAGCCACGACCCACGCCCGGGAGCATCACATGTTCGGGTGATCCGAGGAATCGAGGCCGCGGCACCTTGCCGCGCCGATGGCTTCCGGGATCCGTCTATCCAGGCAATGTCAAAAAGCTGTACACGGCTCTAGTGTGGGTCCGAACCGACTCGGGCGCCGGTCCCCGGCGCTCGCCTAAGCACTTCTGCGCCTGCGCTTGGGGGAGAACGCATGCCGACGTTCGATCACGACATCCGGCCGCTGTTCCGTGAGCGCGACCGGGAGTCCATGAAGTCCCGCTTCGACCTCTGGTCCTATGACGACGTCCGCGCTAACGCGCAGCAGATCCTACGTGTGCTGCAGCAAGGGAGAATGCCTTGCGACGGGGCGTGGCCCCCCGAGCAGGTCGATACAGTGCAACGTTGGGTCGACACCGGCATGGCGCCTTGACCGCCAGCTAATCGCCGAGGTTGGCCTGTTCATTTCGCCTCGTATCACATACGAGCGCCTCGGAGCCGCCGGCAGTGAGAACGTGGAGCGAAGAACAAATCGCGGCACTCAACCACGCCAATTCCTTCGTCCTCAGGGTTAGTGACGTGTCTAGCGGGGAATCGACCACGGACGTGGAACTCGGCATGGTGATAGCCGAAGACGATCTGTACGTACGCGCCTACCGCGGGCAAGAATCCGGCTGGTATCAGGCTGCGATCGCTGGCGGTCACGGCCAGATCGAGGTTGGCGACGAGGCCATCGACGTGGTGTTTACCGCGACTGACCCCAGCGACAACGGCTTGCACGACGAGATCGACAGCGCCTACCGAAACAAGTACGGCGCCAACGCGCAGCTAGTGACAGATGCCACCGCCCGAGCGGCGACGCTTCGGATCGCGCCACGCTGATTGCTGAGCCTCGCCGCAGATCCGTGCGGGCCGGAAACGTTTCCAGTGGCGACGTGCGCGGGGTCTGGAACACTGGCGCGGATGGAAGTCGCTGTCATCATCGGGTTCGTGATCCTGCTCCTGCTCTTCATCCGCGGGAGCCAGTTGAGGCGGGTGGATGCATGGGTCAACCCGCCCGGTAGGGTGCGGATGCGGCGACGGTATGACTTCTGGCGACAGTCAGCCGGGACCGTATTCAGCGCCATCTTCTTTTTCGTGCTCGGCGTGGTGGTTTGCTTGGCCCTCCATCGGTGAGATCCCCCTGCTGATCGCAACGTCGGGGTCTCCGCGCCGGCCGACCGGTCGCCCGACCGCGCAAGCGTGATCAGCACGATGAATGACTACTTCGCAGGCCTCAACAGCGGGCCTACGTGCCGTTACACCAGCGCATTCGGCGAGGCGTTCCGGCCGCCGACGGTGCTCGACCCCCCGCATTCCGAGCGGGGCCGGCGAAATGCTGACCCTTCCAGCCACGGCTCGTGATCATTACCCGCGGGGCAACCCAGGTGCTCTGCGGCCCCCGACCCGCGGCCTGAGTCGCGCCGTTACCGTCGAGTGTCGGCCGCTCGCCGATCACAGTGGACAGCGGCCCCATTTCCATCGCGGTTTCGATCGCGGCGTGGAGGGTTCGATCGGGGAGTGAATGGGCTCTGCTGAAAGTCGCCCGGGATCGTCGCGGGAGGTTCGGATGCGTTGTCAATGCGGGGGGTTGCGCGTAGCGTCGATGGTCTGGACTCGACCCCGCGGCGTGGAGTACCTCGGTTGCCGGTTCCATCCAGCGAGGAGTGTTCCGTGCCGGGTAAGAACAAGAGTGGTCGTGAGATCCGCAAGCCGAAGCAAGCTGCCAAGCCCAAGCCGGCCAAACAAGGCACTGATCTGTCGCGTGTGCAGCGCCAGGAGAAGTTGCCGCGCGGCAAGTAGCCCATGTCGTCGCCGGGATCGTTCATGCAGCCCGAGGAGTCTCCGCCGCCGCGAACGCATTGCGTCGTCGATCATTGTCCGCACCCCGCGACCACGTACGTCGATGTCGCCAGAGGCGATGTCATTGATGGTCTTCGAGCGGTGCCGATGTGCGAGCAGCACGCAACTCACTGGCGGCGTGGTGCGTAGGGCCATCGGTCAGGTGAGGTACAGCGTGATCGCCACGTACTGGCAGGCGGCCGCGACGCACACGTAGGCGTGAAAGACCTCGTGGTACCCGAAGACGGTGGGTGCCGGGTTGGGGCGGCGGCGGTGGTAGGACAACGCTCCCGCGGTGTAGAGCAACCCGCCGGCAGTGAGAAGCAACGCTGGGGCGATCCCCTCGTGCACCCACGAATGGAATGGCGAGGCCGGCTGTCCAGCCGAGGGCGAGGAAGATGGTGCCGGCTAGTTTCTCCGGGGCGCTCATCCATAGCATGCGGGTGAGGATCGCCGCCAAGGTCAGGGCCCAGAGTGTGACGACACATACCACCCCGTACGGGCTCGGCGCGGCGAGGACGAACGCGGGAGTTGCGGTGCCGGCGATGAGCAAGAAGATCATCGCGTGATCGGCCCGTTGTAGCCGGCGGCTCCAACATAGTTGCCAGTTGCCCCGGTGGTACAGGGCGCTGGTGCCGAACATTCCGGTCACCGTCGCGGCGTAGATCGCGATCACGGTGAGCTGGACGGCGCCGTGTGCGCGCATCAGCGCGAGTGTGCCGACCACCAGCGATGCCTCGAACCACAGCAGGTGCAGCCAACCGCGCAGCAAAGGTTTGGCGTAGGCGAGGTTGCGGCGGGCGTCGTGTAGCAGGGGACGGTTCGCCGCTGCGATTTCCGCGGTTGACGGCGCGGCGGTCACGTCGGTCCTCCAGCTGGAGCTTCACCTTGCTTGGCTAATCGACAGGCTCGTGCCACTGGCGAGATCACCCGCGGGGGTCACCTGCGGGATAGCGCAGAGCCCCCGGCGGGATGACCCTCCGGAGGCTCCGTATCAATAGGGTGTCTAGACGGCCCGAACGTTTTCGGCCTGGGGGCCCTTCTGCCCAGCGACGGTGTCGAACTCGACCCGCTGGTTGTCCTGCAGGCTCCGATAGCCACCGTCGTCCGGGATGGCAGAGAAGTGGACGAAGACGTCCGCGCCGCCACCGTCAGGCGTGATAAACCCGAAACCCTTTTCGCTACTGAACCACTTCACGGTTCCCTGTGTCATTGCCGTATCTCCTCAGATGAGACAGACGAAGCCGCACCGTGCGGCCTCCGGTCGATGCGTATTGCCTGTCTCACATGGGAGTCGAGAAAGACGACATGCATGGCGGCAAACCTTTACCGAAAGCGGAAGCATCGCAGGTTCGCGGCCAACAACCTCCATCACGCTAGCACGGCGAGCGGGCCCTCAGCGCGCTGACTCGTCCCGTGGCTGGGACGCAGCGACCCTACGCGGCCGCTCGGCGCGCCGACGCCTCCGACGGATCGACGTCTCCTGCGCAGGCGGCGACGGCCGGCTCGGCCGTGACCGGCTCGCCGCAGGGGTAGGCGTCTCGCCGGCGATCGCGATTGCGCGCAGCAGCGGATCGCCGGCCCGCACCGTCATCTGATCCGGTTGCACAGCGGCGGCAGCGTGGATGCGGGCGACGTCTCGGGCCTGATGTGCTTCCACAAGCGAGACGACCGTGCCGGCTGCGCCGGCGCGCGCGGTACGTCCCGAGCGATGTAGGTAGTGCTTGTGGTCCGACGGTGGATCGAAGTGCACGACCAGGTCGAGGGCGTCGATGTGCAACCCCCGGGCGGCGACATCGGTGGCGACCAGGGCACGCACCCGGCCCGCAGCGAAGCCGGCGAGGGCGCGCGTGCGCTGGTTCTGGTTGAGGTCGCCGTGGATCGCGGCGGCGTCGATGCCGCGGCGGACCAGCTGCTTGGCGAGTCGGTCGGCACCGTGCTTGGTGCGCACGAAGAACAGCGTCCGTTGCGGCCGGGTGGCGATCTCCGCGGCGATGTCGACCTTGTCGCCGTGGTCGAGCAGGAAGACCTGGTGCTGCATCGAGGCAACCGTCGCGGACACCGAGGTGACCGCGTGCACGGCCGGGCGGCTCAGATAGCGCTGGGCCAGGCGATCGACGCCACCGTCGAGCGTGGCGGAGAACATCAGGCACTGGCGCCCGGCCGGCGTGGCGTCGATGATGCGTGTGACGGCGGGCAGGAAGCCCAGATCAGCCATGTGATCGGCCTCGTCGACGACCAGAACGGACACCGCGTCGAGACGGGCGGCTCGCCGATCCATCAGATCCAGCAGTCGACCCGGCGTGGCCACCACGACGTCGACGCCGCGTCGCAGAGTGTCGATTTGGCGTCCGATCGGAGCGCCGCCGAACACCGTGGTCACCCGCAGTCCGTTCACCCGCGCCAGCGGCTCCAGCTCGGCGGCGACCTGCTGCGCGAGCTCTCTTGTCGGCACGAGCACCAGCCCGCGCGGCGGCCCCGGATCGCGGCGCCGAACAGCCGGCAGTCGGGTCAGCAATGCCAAGCCGAACGCCAATGTCTTACCCGAACCGGTCTGGGCGCGTCCGAGCACGTCGCGACCAGCAAGGCCATCCGGCAGCGTGCGAGCCTGGATCTCGGTCGGGGTGCTGATCCCGCGGTGGGCCAGCACGGAGACTATCGACGCGGGAATGCCCAGTTCGGCAAAGGATTGACGCCGGGGCGCCGGACGCGCTTGCGCGGTGGCAAGCGCGGCATCCAAGCCGCCACTCTCCCGGCGGCGGGATCGACGCGGCTTCGACGGTGCCGAAACATTGTTCGGGCAGGACATACTGATACTCCTCGGGTACGACAGGGCCACGCCGTACCAGAGCCAGCCCACTCGAGCACAACCACACTACGTGCGACCACGCGGGCCTCTCGCCCGCACAAGATGCGGCAGACCACCGCTACCTGGCAGGCTACAGGGTTTCGGCGGCATGCGCCCGGGCCGCGGGCGGAGCCGCAACTGATCGGCTCACGGCCGGGTGGTGAAGTCGATTCGCTTCACGGCGGCGAGCGGGACGATGCTGATGCTGTGCGCGTCCGGTCGAAATCCGAGATAGCCGTCCGAGCGCAGCCGGCGGGTAACCTCTTCGGCGAACGATGGTAGGTCGGTCCCGAACCGCCCGTATGCGCCGTGCAGCGGCCACAGCTCGGCCGCGTCGAAGTCGACAGTCGTCTGCTGGATTAGGTGAATCGTCACATGCATACGGTCAAGGGACGCGGTGTCGGTCATCTGTTCATCATGGGCCGACAACCGCTGTTCTGATCCGTCGAAAGCGACGGCCGACAATTGCACTCGCTAGATGCCGTTCGTGACCGCCCTGGGTCGTGCTTCGACACGACCGATCTTCCTGCCGCACAAGGGCATTTCGAACAAGACTGACCGGCGTCTAAGGGAACCGGTGCGCCGACGCCGGATCTTCCTCGACATCGACCATGTCGGCCCGGCAGATGCAACGGCGAGGCAACGCCATGCGCAGGGTGGCGTCGCAGTACCGCCGCGCAACTCGATCATGAACTGCGGTCGGATGCCGGCAAGACTCGCAGAGCACGCTCTCGTCGCCAGGGGCCTCAACGTCGCTTCTAGGCGGAGCGTCCAACTTGACAGTGACCATCGTGGGAAATCCCGGCGACCCGTCAATAGGGTCCTATGCATGCCACCGCGGCGAGGCCGACCGGATGTCAGCGATGAAGAGCCCCGGTGGCGCAACTGTACGCGGGACCCATCCGCGTGCCGCCGACAGCCGTTGCACGTGTGGCATCCGCCGCCGCCGGTGGTACCCGTCGATTAACAGAATGATGAAAGGCCGTCCACAGTGGACAGTCGGCGCGGTACTGCGAGGAACTGCACCGGCGGGGTCGCGGGGCTCGCCGGGGCATCTCGGCGGCGGCTACGGGACGTAGTGCCGTTGCGCCGTGGTGGTGGGCGTACGGTGGGACTACTGAGGGTGTCGAGCGTGTCGCCGGCCTTGGCGATATCGCCTTCGGCGAAGACGACGAGCGGTGCCTGCTTTGCGGGTATCAGTCGGGAACCAGACGATGGAGCTAACGGCGATCAGTCTCGGCGAGCGAAATTCTGTCGAGCCACTCACCTCCGGCGGGGGCGCCTGATGGCTGGCCCCGTACGTCATGAGCGCCCGAACACCGGTGGCCGCGGGAGCAGGCTGGGTGGTCGGCTGCAGATCAGTGCCCGAGTCCGTAGCGCTATGCGCAGGTTGTGTGCTGGCGCCGGGCCGCAACATGTCGTCTTGACGTGGCCCGGTGGGGCTAACTACCTGCCCGCACCGATGCATCGCGTCGGACCGTTCGACGTTGTCGTTGGGCACGTGGCCCGTTGCCCCATCTATGCCGACCTGCGCCAGCTCGATCTGTTCCGCAGCGAGTGCATGCTCATCGACGTCAACGATGTACGCGAGCCACGGCGTCTGCTCCTCAAGACGAACCACCGCCCGCGTCCGATAACCACGTCGAACACCGAGCAAGTTGCCGCGGGCGTTCCCGGTGCTGCGCGCGGGCGCCGACGTCGGAAGCAGGGAGACGGCCGGCGCTGGCGGCGGGTCGCCAGATCGGCCCGACCGATACCGAGCATCATCCAGCGAAGGGCGGGAGAGACCATGGCTGACCAAGCCGTACATCGGAAGGTCGAAGTCAGTGACGGAGAGCGTGTTGTCGCGTCGGCGCAGGTTGACACCTCGCCAGACACCCCAGACACAGCCCGGGCGTCGTTGCACGCCGAATCAGGCCACCTACCGGTAGGGAGCAGGGCGAGTCTAGTCGATGCGGTAGTGGACCTGCCCGAACTTCACGGC
>JBKPQM010000203.1:0-9784 GCA_046734095.1 Actinomycetota bacterium
CCCTAAGACGTCGGCCGCCGCGAGCGGACCGGACCCAAGGACGACCCTTTTGCGCCAGAGGCAGACCTTCGAATGGCGGTCAAGGTGCACTGCGACCAGCCCTGCGTTAGCTCGCCGTCGGTAGATCAGCGGTTGCGACAGGTTCGGGCATTCGGTCTGTTTCGAGCGGCCGCGCATCCCCTCAAGCGCAGGCCGATGCAGCGCTCAGGAGAGACGGTCTTTGACCTGCGGCAGGACGGCTGTGGCGAGCAGGTCGCGGTGAGCGTCGCTGGTGTCGGCCGGCCAGAGGTTGATCAGGTTGATGCCGCGCCGCGCGAGATCGACCAAGGCCGCCGCGATCTGATCGACGGTGCCGCTGAGCTGGCCCGGTCGGCGGTCGTTCGGGGATCCGATCAGTACGCCGATGTTGTAGCCGATGGTGATCTTTTCCGGGTCCCTGGCGGCGTCTTGTGCGGCACGGTGCACGCGAGCGATCGAGGCGTCGAGCTGGTCTGGCGGCAGGATGAAGGCCGAAGGCAGCCACCCGTCGGCCCGTTCCCCGATCAGCCGTAGCATGCGCGGGCCGTAGCCGACCGATCCATATCGGGATCGGCCGCTTTGGATGAGGAAACACCTCGGCGTCGTGAAATTCGCCGAGGGCACCTCGTCGCATGACCGGCTGGCCGGACCACCACGTACGGAGCAGGTGGATCTGCTCGCCGAGCGCTGTGACTGCCGCCGCGCCGGAGGGAGTCGGGAGGCCGATGCTACGGACAGCGTCGTGGTTGGTGGGGGCGCCGGCGCCGAGCGTGACCACGAGTCGGTGGCCGGCCAAGGCGTCCAGGCTGGCGGCCATTTTCGCCAGCAGCGCCCGGTGCCGGTTCGGCATGGCGAGCGCGTTCGAGGTCAGCGTGATGCTGCTCGTGTTGGCGGCGAGCCACGTGAGCAGAGTCCACATCTCGTACGACGGTGGTCCGGCGATCACGTCCCGGTGCACCGAGACGAGATCAAAGCCGAGCTGTTCGGCGTGCCGGGCGACGTGCACCGGATCGACCTCGCCGATGGATGTGTGCAGGTTCAGGCCGAATCGAGGCACAGCGGTGCCGATCATCCACTGTTTCTGTGCGGTTGGGCCCTATGGCCGTTCTCGGTCTGGGCCTGGCGGTGCTCGTGGTGCTGTTGGTGGGCCGCCACGTCGTCCGGGCGACCGCCCATCATCGCCAGCATCTGCCGCCCGCCGGTGGCGAGGAACCGCCCGAGCAGCACCGCGGCGAGCAGCAGAAATCCTATGTTGAGGAAAGTCGTGTAGTTCCAGGTGATTGCTTGGTCGCCGACGCTGGCGTGCCGCGGCCCGGACGGGATCAGACCGAGGGGGCCGAAGACGAATTCGATGACGTAAGCCGCCGCGACCATGCTCAGGTAGAAGGTGCCGAGCAGGAAGAAGGCCATCCGCCGGCCGTAGTACTTCGCGTAGATCAGCAGGATCGGGATGATGATCAGGTCGCCGAAGATGAATGCAGCCACGCCGCCGAAGCTGATGCCACCGTTCCACAGCACGGCCGCCAATGGGGCGTTACCGATCGAGCAGACGAACGTGACCACGGCTACGATCGGCCCGATGAGCGGACCCCAGATCTTGGCCAGCACCGGGTGGTCGGAAAAGAACAGGTGCTGCCAGAAACTGTCCGGAATCCAGGCCGCCGCCGCTCCCGCGATCAGCAGTCCACCGATGATGTCGCGCAACACCGCGGCCCACTCCATCACAAAGTTGTGGCTGATTGCAGTGAATCCACGCGGCGAGGCCAGCCGCCGCCAGAAGCTGCCGCCGCCGGTGACGCTCATATCCATCGCGGCGTGCCCTTCCATCGAACCGGCCAGGCCCTTGTCCGCCTGCCGCCGCGCCGCCTCGCGCAGCCGAGCGGTGAGGAAACGACGGAACAGCAGCGCCAGCAGGATGATCATGATCGGGCCGCCGACGAATTCGGCCAGGGTGAATTGCCAGCCCAGCAACAACGCCAGGATGATACCGAGCTCGATCACCAGGTTGGTCGAGGCGAATTGGAAGGCCATCGACGCCGTGAAGTCGGCGCCCTTGCGGAACAGCGATCGGGCCAACGCGACCGCCGCGTAGGAACAGGAGGACGACACCGCGCCGAGGCCGGTGGCGGTGGCCAAGCTACGCGGTCGATCGTCCGGCAGCAGTGACGCGATCGTCGATTTGTATACCAGCGATTCGATGATCGCCGCGAGCGTGAAGCCGAGGATGAGTGACCAGGTGATCTGCCAGGTCATCAACCCGGTCGTCTTCAGGGCATCCAGGATCGGCTGCACGGCCTGTCCTCCTAGTGGAAGCAGCTCTTGTTGAAGCTACGGATGCGCCCGATTACGCGTCGGCGAGCGCAAGCCGGCCTCGTCGACCGCAGCCGTAACGTGCTCATCGTTGAGCCCCTCGCCGCCGTGTTGGCTGGTACCCCCGCCCGGTACCTTTTTAGTCGACGCCAGGCTGAGAGTCAAGTACGGTAGGGGGGTATGGTTTCCACGGTAGGAGGCCGGCATGCACGGTTACACCCAGAACAAGGATGACTATCTGAAGCGGCTTCGCCGCATCGAGGGCCAGGTCCGAGGCATCGCCAAGATGGTCGACGAGGACAAGTACTGCATCGACATCCTCACCCAGATCATCGCGGCAACCCGAGCGCTGCAATCGGTGGGCCTCGGCCTGCTCGACGAACACATGGGCACCTGCGTCATCGACGCCGCCCGCGCCGGCGCAGACGAAGCCGACACCAAGGTGAAAGAAGCCGCCGACGCCGTCGCCCGCCTCGTTCGATCCTGACCTAGTCGCCGCAGTAACGGAGAAGACCATGTCTGCCGTCGAAGCGAAGATCGATACTGATCGTTCCGGCCGATTCCTCAAGCAACTGCGAGATCACGCCACGGCCATGTCTAACCACGATTCCGGACACCGGCCCCCGCATTCCGAGAATCACCCGGTCGCTGGCCCTCCCGAACTGCAGGTCGACGCTCGGGAAAGCCGCGTAGTCCTCAGCTTTGGGCCGCTGGGCAGGTGCATCGCGACAGCCGACCGAGACGCCTTGAACATCCGCATCGAAGCCGCCACAGCCGACGACCTGAAACGGATCCAGCAAATCATCACCAGAGACCTCCAACGCTTTCGCCAGCGCGACGGGCTCACCATCACCTGGCGCCCTGCGACGACCGCGGGGAGCTGATCAACCTAAGCCATGCTGCACATCATCGGCATGGCAGGACCAAAGCCTCTGCCGCTGAACCCTTGGTGGCGGGACCGTTCGGTAAGGCAGTGGACGATCGGACCACGGTCGGCGGCAGATCTGAGGAGCTCACGGTGATGTACTGGTCTGGCGATCACATCAGTGGCTGGGGATGGGCACTCATGATCATTAGCACTGTCGCGATCTGGGCCTTGATCGTCACCGGTGTAGTAGTACTCATCCGACACGTAAGCCGAATCGGGCAGCAGCCCGAACCGGCTGCCGGTGGTCACACAGCCGAGCAATTGCTGGCCGAACGATTTGCACGCGGGCAGATCGACGGAACCGAATACCGCTCCCGGCTCGACACCCTCCGCGGACACAATCAGCCCCGGGATTGAGCGCCGTCCCGACGTGAACGACCGCCTAAGGCAAGGCGGATCCCACGCGGTTAGGCCCAGCTCCGCCGTCACCTCCCGCATATGGACGTGGCCTTCTCGGGCCGTCAGGTGCGGACGACCGCCGGCAGTCCAAGACCGTTGACGGCGCGAAGTCGCCCGTGTCGCACTACTGGCTACCGCTCTATGTCGCCATGCTGGACGCGCTCGTCGGCTCGGTCGCTCGCCGAGCCGACCGCCGCCGACTTCGAAGGTTCTGTGGCGCCGAGGGGATGTAGCTGTGGGCGATGCCGGCCTGGCAGCTCCTTGAGCGCGCCTCGCCCTGCTGCCCGAGACCGAGCACATCCCTCGCGTGTCCACTGTGGACAGTCCACAGTGGACGGATTGTCAATCAGTCTGTCAGAATTTCAGGCCTGAGCAGGGGGCCCAGCAGATTGCTCATCTGTTAACCCGCAGGTTACTGGTACGAGTCCAGTCGGGGGAGCTACATCCAGACCAGTGATTCCCGGCCTCTATGTTGTTCGCCTCGTCGACGTTAGTGCGAACCGGGGCCGATGGCGCCGGTGAGGTGCACGACGATGAAGACGATGACGATGACGGCGGCGATGACGGCGATCAGCACGCGGGTCCAGCGCGATGAGGTGGGGTCACGGGGTGTCGGCATGCCGGCTCCTGGTCAGTCGATGTCGCGTCGTTCGATCGCCGCGAGCCCGGCTGCGGCGCAGACCGCGGCGTAGCCGACGAGCAGGAGCGCGCCTGCGATCGGGGTCAGCAGGGTCGCGCTGCCCGCGTTCGGCATGAGCCCGGCGAGCGCGCCGTCGCTGGCGCCGGGTGCGTACTTACCGGCAGAGGGCACGTTGCCGATCAGGATGCTCTCGATCAACAGCAGCCACACTGTGGAGGGTCTGTCCACGGATCTGTCCACGAAATCGCCCGAACGCTAGGCGCGCGACGCGCACCAGACACACGTCGGTCCAATCCACAGGGCACCAGACGCACTGTTCGACGCACAGCGTCCGGCTGTTAACCGGCAGGTTACGAGTCCAGTCGGGGGAGCCATCTCCAGCGTAACGATTCCCGGGTCCCCAGCATCTGACAAGATCGCAGAAGTTGATCTTTGTCCATGTCCAACCGCGCGACCACGCCGCCGAAGCAGCAACCGACCATGTCGACACCACGTCGCATGAGGAGCCCGACGTGCGTGGCGCCGCAGACCGTCGACAAGAAGCGAGCGACCGGGAGGTCGACACGATCGAGTGCACGGGCGCAGCGCGACCTGGCCACGTTAAGGACCACGACGGCATGGCAGACTCCTCCGCCGCGCGATCCCGCCGAGCGACGACGGCTGGGACGAAGCACGGCGCGTCGCGGACGCCGTCGAAGACCAACACCGCGAGATCCGCGACGAGTCCGACCTCAACGACGTCCAGCAGCAGAGGGTCGCCGACCGCCACGCCGTCGAACCGCGGCCGCATCCCGACGCCGCCGAGACCAATATCGACGACGTTCGCGAGACTGCCACCCGCGAGGCCCAGCGTGGCGATGAAGACCAGGTTCGTGTGCCCGGCGCCACCAGCGACTGCGCGCCTGATACGACGGGCGTCTTGATCCGCTTCACCGCGGGACAGGCGGGACTAACTAACGTCTGCCGGAGTACAGAGGAGTCGACCACGCGCAGGGGCCCGCGGCCCCGCCCCCAGCGAGTCGACCACGACGTCGTCGGCGTCCGAGGCCCGCCCGGCTGAGGCAGCCGGTTGGGGGCAGATCGTGGGCCTGCGGCCGGTCAGGCCATGAATGCCATGAGTTCGTCGGGCATGGTGACGAAGGGGCGCATCATGTCGCGGTCTTCGTGTTCGAGGATGTGGCAGTGGTACATGTAGCGGCCGCTGTAGGTGGTGAAGCGGACGGCGATTTCGGCGATCTCGTGGGGGTTGACGCGGACGGTGTCCTTGAGGCCGCGTTCGTTGTCGTCGATGGTGTGGGCGAGCTTGTCGTCTGGGTCGCGTTCGAGTCTGATGGCGGCGGTGAGGGCGCGGTCTTCGATGCCATGGTCGGGGATCTGGTAGCGGATCGGGCGGCGGGAGAGGATCTGGAACGGGTCGAGGTGGACGTGGATGGGGTGCGTGTCGTCGGTGAGATTGATCAGCTGCCAGACCTCATGCCGGCCGAGGACCGGGAAGAACGTCGTGGCGTCCTCGAAATGGGCGGCGGCGGCGTGGTAGCGCGTGGTCTGCTCACCATCGGTGACAGTGACGACAGGCCCGGTGTGGTCGTCGCCGGCGACCACGAGTTCGCGCATGGTGAGCATGTTGGGTTCGCCGTCGAGTTCGCGCTCGACGAGCGCGATCGTGCGGCGTGGCGCGCCGGCTAGGTCGTTCGGTGCCAGGGGGCGGTAGTCGGTGGCGAGCTCGCCTGGGATCATCGTCCGGCGGGTGACGGGGCCGGGGACGACGCGGAAGCCCATGACGTGCGGATACGGCAGCATCCGGCCGGGATCTGCGGCGTTGCGGGGGTCGGCTTCGGGGAAGGGGACGCCGTCGAAGGGGGCGGCGGCGGTGTTGAGCAGCATGAGCTCGCTGCCCGGCACCAGGCCGGAGAAGTCGACGAGCAGGTCGGCGCGCTCGGCCGAGGCGAGCACGAGCCCGTCCGGCGGCACGCGGGCGGGGGTGCGCAGGAGCCCGCCGTCGGTGCCGATCTGAGTGATCCGCTGGAGTTCGGGTTCACCATCGTGCAGCAGCACCAGCCGGTAGGTGCGGGCGTTGGAGCCGTTGAGTACGCGGAAGCGGTAGGTGGCCGGCTGCACCTCCAGCAGCGGCCAGACCTTGCCGTTGACGACCGTGAACGGCGGGAAGGCCTCCATCACCTCCGGGTCGGTCTTATGGACCAGCTGGCCGGTCAGCCGCCCAGAGTCGTCGAGGCCGAAGTTGCGGTCCTGGATCAGCAGCGGCACCTCGAACGGCGGCCCCTCGGGCAGGCCGAGCTCGCGTTCGCGCTGGTCGCGGATAATCCACAGCCCCGCCAGCCCGGCGTAGACGCCGAACCTGGTCACGCCCATCACGTGGTCGTGGTACCACAGCAGCGCCGCCCGCTGGCCCATCGGGTAGTGGAAGACGGCATCCTGGCCGGGCGCGAAGAGGTTCTCGGCCCACCCGTCATACGGCGCCGGGACAAGCCCACCGTGCAGATGCACGACCGTATGCCCGGCCAGCGCGGCCGCGTTCTGGTCGGGCGTGCCGCCGCTCAGGCCAGGGACACACTGCACCGGTACGCCGCTGGTATCGGTTGCCTCGGGAGCGGTCGTCACGACAACTGGCAGGGCGCGGTCGAGCTCGTTGCGCCAGGCCACCGTGACCGGTTGGCCGCGCTCGGCCTCGATCGTCGGGCCCGGGACCATCCCGTCGTAGCCCCAGATCGCCGACTCGGGCAGGTCGCGGTGGAAGCGGTGCCCGCCAGCGCGAATGGGCACGCTCAGCCGGCCGTTCTGCTGGGTGGCCACCAGCCGCTGCGGCACCGGGAGGGCGTCGGCGAACGGGGCCAGCGGTGCGGCCAGCGTTGAGGTCATGCCCTAGCCCTACCCACTTTCGGCCCGCACTCTCCTGCCCGCCCGACCGGCCGGTCCGCAGGCCACGCGGGGCAGCCCCAACCCCGCGGCCAACGTGCAAGCCGAGCAGGCCGGGCCGAACCCGGACCGCACCGCTCGCGGGCGAGCTGCGGAAGATACCGGACTCTGGCTTAGGGCACCACGGTAACCGGCCATCGGGCCGCCTTCACCAGCCGCACCGCCAGCGAGCCGACCAGCCGGTGACCCGCATGCGCAGACGCCCCTACCACGACGGCGTCGGCGCGAATCTCATCAGCGATCCGGCGCAGCTCAGTGAACGGGTCACCCCGGACGGTCGTGAAGGCGACGGGGACGCCGAACTCCCGGGAAAACTCGTCCGCCCGGCGGCGCATGCGTACAGCCACCTGCTCATCTGCCTCCAGGCGGGCAGCCTCCGCGCCGGCAGCGGCGGGCACCGCCAGCAGCGCCGGCACCGGGGCGACGTAAACAGCGGTGACGCTCGCCCGCTGCCGGCGCGCCAGGCCCGCTGCATACCAGCCGGCCCGCTGCGAGGTGGTGGAGCCGTCCACGCCGACCAGAATCGATCTGGGGCCGTCGGTGCCATGCTCGAACGGCGGTTCCTCGCCTGGTGGCACAACAGCAGTGTATGGACCGCACGCAGCCTGGACCTATGGCAGCGCAGCCGCAACGCCGGCGGCAGCGCGGACGCACCAGCCCGGGGACCAGTACCGGCAGCATCACACCTCCAAGCCCTGGGAACACCCGCCAACCGGACAGCTTCCAGGCCGGGCCCTCCCGCTAGGCCAGGCTCACGGCAGTTGGCTGCCTCCAGCACACATGCAACCCGACCCCGAACTGGCCGATATGCGTTCCAGAGCCACTGTGGTTCGGTGCTGGGAGACCTCGCCGAGTCGGCGTTCGCCCGCACATCTGAACGCCTGCAAGCCGACCTCCGCTAAACCGACCCGGACAGGTTTGTCCGGGTCCTCATGCACTATTGGCCGTTCCGTATGCGTGCCAGCTACCAGACCGCCCACCGCGAGGCCGCCTTGCATCGGCCAGGTGCCCATCAGCCGAACTGCCCGGTCGCGGCGATGGTCGGTAACGAGGACGGCGCCCACCACATCAGCGGCGTGCTGTTCCAGGCGCTCAACGACGTGGGCTTCACCGTCCCGGCGCAGGCGTCACCTACTGGAACGGCGAGGCGATGAGCACCACCGATTACAAGGACCTCGACCCCCGCCGCCGACGCGGTCACATCGACCGTCAACACGGTCAGCGCCAACGCCGCTCACCTGGCCCGGCTGCTTCGGGACAGTGAGTACCCGCCCCTTCAGTGATGTTCTCGGCTGCCGTCGGTGCAGAAGCCCTGACCATGTCAGAGTTTCTTTGCCAACCTCTCGAGCAGCGTGGTGTTGCGTGCCGTTGTCGAATTGTCGGGCAACGCCCGCTTCCATTGCCTCGGCCCCAGCGTCGTCTCCGGTGACCTGGAACGGATGAGCCAGTGCACGTCACGTCCAACGACCACGACTTCGTCGTGGTCGTTGGACAGCGCCTCGACCGCCTTCTTCTCCATGGCCGTGAGCCGGGTCAACGGAAGAAGCGCGAAATGCGTATGGCCCGGCGCGATGACCCCGAACGGCTGGGCCGTGGCGAGGTCAGCAGCAACGTCGATGGTCACGCCGGTCGCTGCCCGCGGTTGCGATGAGCCCGCCGGACAACCTCCTGAACCGGCTCGAGGACATACGGGGATGTGGAGACCGTGTCCGTCTGATGATCAGCCCACGTCAGTCTTCCCGGATGTGGGAGGTGTGTTCGGCACGCGCGGTGTCGTGGTCGTCGAGCTTGCGGGTGTCGCGTGGCACGACGAACGGTTCTGCGTCGGCCGGTAGGCCGGCTTGAATGGCCCGTTCGTGTTCGATCTGGGCGTTGAGTTCGGCGCCCAGCAGGATCGCCAGGTTAGAGATCCACAGCCAGATCAGGAAGATGATCACGCCGGCCAGTGACCCGTAGGTCTTGTTGTAGGAGGCGAAGTTCCCGACGTAGACGGCGAAGCCGCCGGATGCGAGGAGCCAGATGATGATGGCGAGCGCGCTGCCCGGGGTGATCCACCGGAAGCGGGGTTGCTTGACGTTCGGGCACGCCCAGTACAGCAGCGCCAGCATCAGCATCAGCACGACTAGTAGTACCGGCCATTTGGCGATGTCCCAGACGGTGACGGCGGTGTGTCCGAGGCCGAAGACCTTGCCCACCTTGTCAGCGACGCTGCCGGTGACGACGATGATCACTGCGCCGGCGACGAGCCCGACCAGGGTGGCCACGGTGACGCCGACACGGACGGGAGCTGTTTTCCAGATCGGTCGGCCCTCAGCGATGCTGTAGATCGCGTTACTGGCTCGCATGAACGCCGAGACGTAGGCCGAGGCGGACCACACGGCCAGCACGAGGCCGATCGCCGCCGCGACACCGGCACCCCTGCGTGACTGCGCATCGTTGATGACGTTCTGAAAGAACGACCGCACCCCGCCAGGAGCGATCGCGCCGAGGTTGTCCACCAGCGACTGGGTGGTCGAGTGCCCGAGCAGGCCCAAGCTCGAGACCAGGATGAGTAG
>JBKPQM010000204.1:0-10132 GCA_046734095.1 Actinomycetota bacterium
AAGATCACGAAGAGCGTTTGCTTCGGCGACTCGGGTGGACCGCTGTTCCACGAGGGCACGCTCGTCGCGCTCAACGCCTGGACGTTCAGCTACCGCTGCGACGGACCGAACCTGGAATACCGCGTCGACTCCGCGCCGGCGCAGTCGTTCCTGGACGCGAACCTGTAGTACTTACCGAACTCCGCGATCTTTCGACAGCCTCTCGTCGGCACGAGCGCGCCGTAACGACGAGCAGCCGCTGGCACCGTGGATCTCCTCGGCCAGCGCCGCGAGTACCCCCCGGACCTGCTCCTCGATCGGCAACCGGGTAGCGGGCTCGTGCACATCAGACCTCCGGCTTGACCCTCACGCTATCGCCGGGGTTCGCCGAGAACCCATGACGTAGTAGAAACGCGCTACAGTACGAACATGTGTTCGAGTGACGAGGCAGCTGCAGTACGGATCCGCACTGAGGCTGGCGTGAACGATGTGAGCTACAGCTGGGCATGTGAGCACTGCGGCGAGCTGGGCGCGTGGACGAGCGACCGCGAGATAGCCGAGGCGGACGCCGCCCGCCACAGATGCATGCCGAGCGCGCCCTGAAACTGGCGCCGCCGCACGACCTTGCCCTTCGGCAGCACGCTGCGAGGGCCAACCAGCGTGCCGTCGAGGAGCAAAGTCGCCTCTGGACGGGGGTTGGAGCGGACTTTGCCCCTCGACAGCACGCTGCGAGCGGTCTTCAGGGTGTCGCCCAGGGGCAAAGTCGGGCGGTGGGGCGGGGCCGGACGCCCCGCTGGGTTAGCCCGGGGCTGTGAGTTCGATGTGGGTGTCCTGATCAGCGCGGGCCGATCCTGGGTGGGTAAGTCGTGCTATGCACGACATGCGTATGACGATGAGGCTGTTCCAGAGGCAACGCGTGGCGAACCTACGTGCGATCTTGGCAACAACGAGTCATGCTTGTGCGAGGGCTCTGGCCGGATTCCCCCCGATGCCGGTCAGGGCCCCTTGACGTTCTGCGAACCGGGCCGCTCGGCACTGCAGGTGTTCGCGAGGCATTGATCCTGACGTACCGTCGTCGCATGCGGCGCGCGCTGTTCCTGCTCGCCCCGCGGTGGCTGGCCCTGCACGTCCTGGTCGTCGCGGCGGGCGTGACCATGGTGCTGCTGGGCCGCTGGCAGTGGCACGTGGCGCACGTCCACCACGGTTCCGTGCAGAACTACGCGTACGCCTTCCAGTGGTGGGCGTTCACCGCGTTCGCCGTGTTCTTGTGGGTGCGGGTCATGCGAGATGCGATTCGGCGCTGCGCCGCCGACGCCGAGCCGATGCCCCCGGCCGAGCCCGCGCGCACGGAGCCGGAGCCCGTGCCCTACCGTCGGTACGTCATGCCACGCGATCGCCATCAGCCCACGGACCCCGAGCTCGCCGCGTACAACGCGTATCTCGCCGAGTTGGCCGCGCGCGAGCGCTCGCGCGATGAGCACTGACGCCCCGGCCCGCCGCGGCCTGCGCGTCGGCGGCGCGCTGCTGCGCTACCGGATCATGGCGCTGGTCACGGGCACCCTGCTCGTGGTGCTGGTCTTCGTGGCCGTGCCGTTGAACTGGTGGGCGCACCTGCATGGACCGGTGGCGGTGGTCGGCACCGCCCACGGCTTCCTGTTCATGGTGTACCTCGTCACGGCCCTGGATCTCGGCGTGCGCCGCAGGTGGCCGCTGCTGCGCCTGGGGCTGGTCATGATCGCGGGGACGATTCCGTTCGCCTCGTTCGTCGCCGAGCGCAAGGTCACCCGCGAGGTGCGCGGGTCAGCCTGACGCCGAGCGCGAGACGCCGCCGAATGCGGTGACCAGATCGGCGCGGGCTCGGGCCACACGTGAACGGATGGTGCCGACCGGGCAGCCGCACACCTCGGCCGCCTCGGCGTAGGAGAGACCGACCAGTTGCGTCAGGACGAATGCCTCTCGTCGCTGCCCGTCGAGCGCGTCGAGCAGCGCCCGCAGCGCGACTGACTCGGCGGGGTCGACGTCCGCCCGTCCGATTGATGGCACCGACCGCGACCGCACGGCCGCTCGTACCGCGTCCGCGCACACCCGCCGGGCAATCGCGAGCAGCCAGGTGCGCGCCGAGGAGCGGCCGGCGAAGCGGTGCAGCGACGCGAACGCGCGCGCGTACGTCTCCTGGGTCAGGTCGTCCGCTGACACACGCGAGGACAGGTGCGCGCACAGCTGCCACACGTCGGCCTGAGTCGCCCGGACGAATGCCGCTGCCGACACCTCATCGCCACGACGGGCCCGCAGCGCCGCCTCGGTGACGGCGTCCAACTCGTCCACCTGAACTCCTCGGGAACCAGATGCCTGGCTCCGCCGACTAATATCTTCGTGAAGTGCGACCGAATCCGCGAAGCCGCCTCGGCGCGCCTGGACGGCGAACCGCTCGGCCTGTCGGCGACCGTGCTCGAGCATCACCTCACGACGTGCCCCGATTGTGCCCGATGGCTTGATGAGGCGACCCGGCTCACCCGGCACAGCCGCCTGAGCGCGACGGACGTGCCTGATCTCGCCGAGCAGATCCTAACTGGCGCCGCCCTCCCCGCGCGCCGCGTGCTGCGCCGTCGCTGGCTGCTGCGCCTCGCGCTGGTCGTGGTCGGGACCGTCCAGATCGGCATCGCGATGCCGGCGCTGTTCGGCAGCAGCATCGACATGCCGATGTCGATGCACGCCGCGCACGAGGCCGCCGCCTGGAACGTCGCCCTCGGCGCGGCGTTCCTGGCCACGGCGCTGCGCCCGCGGCGCGCGTCCGGGCTGCTGCCCGCCCTGGCCGTCTTCGTCGGGGTGCTCGCCGCCCTGAGCATCCGTGACGTCGCGAGCGGTGCGGTGGCCGCCGGCCGCTTGGCCACGCATCTCGGCATTGTCGCCGGGCTCGCTCTGGTGTATTCGCTGGCGCGAGCCGAACGGGCCCTGCCCCCGCAACGGCGGCCGAGCGCGACTGCGGATCACCGCGACGAGGACGGACCCGGCAGCCTGCGGGGCGTTGCGTGAAGAAGCTCATCGTCGCCGGTGTGTTCGGCCTGGTTCTGCTCATTGCGCCGCCGGCGTCGGCGCACGCCAGCGTCGTCGCGTCCGATCCGATCGACGGCTCCCGGCTGAAGTCGGCACCGGCCGCGGTAAGCGTCACGTTCGACCAGGCCGTCACCCTCAACAGCGAGGGCTATCTGCGGGTCGTAGACCAGGCCGGACGGCGCGTGGACTCCGGGCAGCCGAACCACCCGAACGGCGTCGGCTCCAAGATCGCCGTGGCGATCAAGTCCGGCCTCGGCGACGGCACGTACACGGCAAGCTTCCGCATCATCTCCGCGGACGGCCATCCGATAGCCGGCTCGATCCGCTTCGTCGTGGGCAACGGCGAATTGGCCGCCGGCGCCGCCCCGACGTCCACCGTAGACGGTACGACGAGCGTGGTGTTCGACATCGTGCGCTGGCTCGCCTACGCCGGCCTGGCGCTCCTCGGCGGCGCCTGGTTGATGCTGACCGCGTGGCCGGAGGGTCGCGACGATCGGCGCGCCCGACGCCTGGTCTGGGCGGGCTGGATGATCACCGCGGTGACGGCTGTCGCTGAGCTGGTGGTGCAGGGTCCCTACGTCGCCGGCACCGGGCTCGGCGATGTCACGAGCGGCACGCTGCTCGATGCCACGCTGCACACCACCTACGGCACGGCGCATTCAATCCGGCTGCTCCTGCTCGGGGCGCTGGGTGCAGTGCTCGGCGCGCAGCTGCGCGACCCGCGCCGCAGCCGGCTGACGGAGGTGGCCGGCGCGCTGGGCATCGGTGTGGTTCTCACGTATGCGGTGAGCGGGCACGCCGAGTCACAGGATCCGCGCTGGCTGGCGCTAGCCAGCTACTCCGCCCACCTCGCCGCGATGGCGATATGGGTTGGCGGGCTGGTCTACCTGCTGATCACGATCCTGCCGCGCCGAGAGCCGGACGAGCTTCGCCGTGTGCTGCCCGTCTTCTCGCGGACCGCGATGGCATGCGTCGTCGTACTCGCGTTCACCGGCACGTACCAGGCCTGGCTCGGCATCGGCACGGCCGATGCGATCACGTCCACCCGCTACGGACAGCTGGTGCTGGTCAAGGCCGGCCTGTTCGTGCTGATCCTCGGAGTCGCCAACTTCTCCCGAGTGGTCGTGCAACGTCGCTATCTCCGTCCCGTGGCCTACGCAATGACGGACCCGCCGGTCGAGCCGCCACCGGTGCCGGTGGCCCGGATCCGGCGCACCGTCCTGGCCGAGACGTTCGTGGCGTTCGTCGTCTTGGCAGTGACGGCCGTATTGGTCGCTGAGCCACCGGGACGGGCAGCACTCGCGACCGACCACTCGAAGGCGCGCTCGGCGAACGCCGCCCTCGGAGGCGGCCGCACCGCGACGGTCACGGTCGATCCCGGACGGCATGGCCCCGTCGCGGTCACCGTCCAGCTGTCGCCGGGCGCCAGGCCGCAACAGCTCACCGGCACGGCCGCTCTGCCCGACAAGCAGCTCGGCCCGATCGCACTCCCACTGCGCGCGACGGGCCGCGACTACACCGCGTCGGGCGTCGTCCTGCCGTCGGCTGGCCTGTGGACGATCACGCTCACGGTCCGGACCTCGCAATTCGACTCCGAGGTCGCTGATACCAAGATTCGCCTGTATTGAAAGGGAAGTTCTAATGGGAGTTCGCGGGACGTCCCGCCGACTGCGACGCTGCACGGCGGTGAAGGTGGGCCCGGCCGCGACGAGCGTGACGAGCAATGGTCAGACTGACCGGGTGATTCTCGGTACCGCTGCGCGCGGAGGGCGGGCATGACCCGTCCGTCCGTTTCCGTGTTTGCTGCGGGTGTCGTCGCGGTGCTGGGAATGGCCGGGCTGATCCGCGGAGCGGTGCCGCAGGTGACAGGCAGTGGCGTCGGCGGCGCGGCGACGGACCCGATCGTGGTCAGCGGAGCGTACGTGCGTGAGCCCGCGTCGCCGAACGTCGCGGCCGCGTACTTCACCGTGTACAACACAACCGGCACCGACGACACCTTGACCGGTGTGGCCAGCGGGGCCGGTGCTGATGCAATGATCATGTCCGAGGACCGCAGCGGAGGGATGCACCTCTCGGCAGCCGGGCTGCGCATCCCGGCCCACAGCAGCGTCACACTCTCGCCCGGTAAGGGTCACGTGATGATCGAGCACCTCTTTGGGACGCTGCGGCCCGGGCAGTACGTCAACCTGCAGCTCACCTTCGCTAATGCTGGCCCGGTGAACGTGTCAGCGCCGGTGATCGCGATCCGCGCGCCGGCCCCGACCGCCGGAGCCACTCGGTGAAGCGTTTGCCGCTCCTCGGCGTGGCGCTCGCTGCTCTCGGCCTGCTCGTCGCCTGCTCATCGGACGGCGGCCAGCCCACGCCCTCCGACCTGAACAACCAGCCGAAGGTAGGCCGCTACCAGGGCTTCGGCCTGCTGCCGCCGTTGCCGCGGCCGTCGTTCACGCTGATCGACACGAGCGGCAAACGGTTCTCGTTCAGCCAGACAGCCGGCCATCCGACCCTGCTGTATTTCGGTTACACGCACTGTCCAGATGTCTGCCCGACGACGATGGCCGACATCGCCCAGGCCGTAGCCGGGGCGCCCGCTGCCGTCCGGGCCAAGACCCAGGTCGTGTTCGTCACCACCGACGTCAAGCGTGATACTGGCCCGGTGATCGCGGCGTGGTTGCGGCATTTCGATTCCGGGCTGCCGAACCGGTTCGTCGGGCTCACCGGTAGCCAGGCTCAAATTGATGCGGCCCAGGCAGCGTCCCATATCCAACTGGCCGAGGATGACGGCGCTTTACACGCTGCGGACGTCTTGCTTTACGGTGCTGACGACTACGCACACGTCAAGTACGTGCAAAGCGACGACGAGGCGCAGCAGATCGGGCACGATCTGCCGCTGGTGGCCGAGGAGGCTTCTTCGTGAACTGGAGCTCGATCCGTGGCTGGCTGGGCACTGTCGCCCGGCTCATCCTCGGCGGCGTCTGGATCTGGGCCGCCTGGTCCAAGCTCGGCAACCCGCGAGGCTTCGTACAGGCCGTCCGAGCCTATGACGCCACGCCCGAGTGGCTGTCCAAGGCGATCGGCTACGGGCTGCCGGTTCTCGAGATCTGCCTAGGCATACTGCTCGTGCTCGGCGTCGTGACCCGAGCCGCGGCGATTGTCTCGGCCTTGCTGCTGTTCGTGTTCCTGATCGGTGTGATCCAGGCGGCCGCCCGCGGCATCAAGCTCGAATGCGGCTGCTTCGGCGGCGGCGGCCTGACTATCGGATCCACCCAGTACACGCTGGACATCTTGCGCGACATCGGATTGCTCGCTCTCGCGGTATTCCTGATCATCTGGCCGCTCACGCGGTTCTCGATCGACGAGTTCCTAGCCCGTAACGACCACATCGACATGCCGTCGGCGAAGCGCATGCGCACCGAACAAGGCCGGCGCAAGTACAACGCACTTCTCGAGACGCGGCGCAGGGACGCGCAGATCCGTACCCGGTACCTGACGGCCGCGCTCGCGGCCGTGGTGGTGCTGGTAGGCGTGATCGGGATCGGCGTACAAGCGAATCGCGCGAAGATCCAAGGCGATCTCACGGCGACGAACGCCAGCATTCAGAACGGCGTCGTCACGGGCAAGTCGGGCGCCGTAACGGTCGACGTCTTCGAGGACTTCCAGTGCCCGATCTGCGAGCAGTTCGAGCAGGCGACACACAGCGACCTCGCGTCGAAGATCAAGGCGGGAACGGTCCAGGTGCGCTACCACCCGATGGCGTTCCTGGACAGCGCGTCGAGTGGCAATCGCTACTCCTCGCGCGCGGCCAACGCCGCACTGTGCGCGTCCGACGTCAGCGTCGACGCGTTCGTGAAATACCACGACGTCCTCTACGGAAAGGACAGTTCGGGCAAACAGGTTCAGCCAGCGGAGGGCGGTAACGGGCGCACCGATGCTGCGCTGGTGAGCTATGCCAGACAAGCCGGCATCAGCGGAGCCGACCTCACGACGTTCCAGAGCTGTGCGAGCGGCGAGTTGCACAAGGCGCTGGTCGAAGCGATCACCGACAATGCCTCGCAGCGCGGCGTGACAGGCACGCCGACGGTCATGGTGAACGGCAAGAAGCTCGGGACGGCTGACAAGGCCTCCTTGGACGCCGCAATCGCCTCGGCCGTAGCTTCGCACCCCTCCTCGCCGGCGTCGTCGCCCGCCTCGTCGCCGAGCTCCAACCCGACGTCGACGCCGAGCCCCTGAGCCGCCTGTCTGGCCGGTTACGTGGCATCCGGCCGAGGTTGGGCGCGCTGAAGTGCCGACGGGCCGGGCGGGGCACTCGGTACCCGCGCCGCCCGGCCCGTCCGGCTGGTTCCTTGGCTTAGTTGTTCGGCTTGCTTGCTGGCTTACTTGTTCGCCGCGTCCTTCAGCGCGCTGCCAGCGGTGAACTTCACGGTGTTGCGTGCCGGGATGGTGATCGTCTCGCCAGTGGCTGGGTTGCGTCCCTCTCGGGCGGCACTGTGCCCGACCGACAGCGCGAAGAAGCCAGGCACGGTGACCTTCTCGCCCTTGGCCGCGGCGTCCTCGAGGGTCGCCTGCAGGCCACGCAGAACTGAGTCGACAGTCTTCTGCTCGAGCGACGCCTCATCGGCGACGGCGGCCACGAGTTCCTTGCGGTTCACGTACATCTCCCTTGATTGTCGGTACGTAGCCGCCACCAGTATGCGCGAAGCCCCCGAATCCTGGGTATTCCGGGGTCCCGGCGCGTCGCCGGCGACCTTGCTTCGTCCCGAACGGTCCAGTCGCTGACCCCATGTGTACCATGGCTTGTCGGTCCGGACCGGCCGACGCTCGGGGCTGTGGCGCAGCTGGTAGCGCACCACACTGGCAGTGTGGGGGTCAGGGGTTCGAGTCCCCTCAGCTCCACCCATCGAGACTCACGAAGGCCCCGGATTCCGGGGCCTTCAGTCACTTCGGGATGTGCCTTCGAGAGCGCTCAAGATTGTTTGTCGCTCGTTTGTCGCCAGAACGGTCTGACACGAGCCGAGAAAGGCTAGCACGAATCGACATGAACTGGACACGCAACCGGCATCCCGGGCGGCGGCGGGGCCGCGATTGTCCAAGTGCAGGTAGCAACGCAACTGGGCGGTCAGCCGCGCGATCAGCACGGCGTCCTTCTCATCGGTCTTGTCCGACGTCATGTCCTCACTGCGCCGAGCCCACGACGTCAGCGCCGGCTGCACACACACGAACGACATCGACCGATCCGCAGCGAGCTGACCCAACACGCGCCACCGGTGCCCGGTCGGCTCACACGACACAGTCACACCGGCGAACCCCTTCGCCGCGGCACGCTCAGCCGCCCAGTCCAGAGCAGCCCCGAGATCCCAGGCCCGACACCGGAACGTCCTGCGGGCGAGCACCTTCGAATCGTGATCGGTGACCACGACCATCTGCTTCTTGTCCGCCAAATCGATCCCAACGATCGCACTGCTGACCGGCACCAAAGCGCGCAGCCGATCCAAGCGCGCGTTGCGGTTGCGGTCACCCCGGGACACACCACTACCGTTACCCAGGAACGTCCTCCTCCTGCGATGGGACACCAAGCCGGCAGCGCATCAGGGGGACGTGCTTCCGTCCTGCATCGACACGCAGAACGTCTTTCTATGCCGCGGTCAGCGCGCGAGCGGACCGAAATGCCGAATGGCGTGCGTTGCGACGGTGCACAGCGATACGCCGGTCCGCATGTTCATCCGGACATGGACGGGCCGAAGTCGGTGCGGAATGCGCCCCGGGGGTCGGAGCCCGATCGCCGATTGTGCCGACCTCGTGGTTGTGCCGACCTGACGACTGGATCGCTCTCCCGGCAAGGGATTCGCCGTCAGTATGTCGGCACAATCCGCGCTGGTCCTCGAGCGGCGAGATTGGACGCGACTGCGATCGGGCGGCGGCGTCACGCCTATCGCATTGCAGGTGATCCGTGGCCTCGGCACCTAGATGTCCACCCGCGTCTGGCATTCATGTCGATGGCCTCATCCGGCACGCCGATCGCCTCCTCGGCGATCAGTTCTGCTCATATGCCCGGCGTGAGCGAGCGAGACCCGTGGATTGTGCCGACCTCGCGCGCCCGAAGCGCTAGTCCCGCAGGGGAATCCGCCACCACGTCGGCACAACCTGAGGTC
The DNA here is from genome assembly GCA_046734095.1 of Actinomycetota bacterium. GTDB lineage: Bacteria > Actinomycetota > Actinomycetes > Mycobacteriales > Jatrophihabitantaceae > DASXRA01. The sequence continues at coordinate 9,180 of JBKPQM010000204.1, forward strand.
GGCACAATCGGCGTTCTCTCGAGCCTGACCGCGCGATCCCCGGCGAGTGCGGCCATTCCGCGTCATGGACATGTCGCCGCGTCGGCTTCCGTGCCAGCGTACGTACGCAAGAACGCAGCGACGAAAGGGGATCGTGGGTGCTGACGTCGGAGACACAGCTTCAGAGAACATGTCCAAGACCCCTCGACACGCCGAGAGATGCGACGTCGTGGACACGCCAAGCGCGCTCCAGAGAATCGGGCTTGCTCCGACGTCGGCACAACGCCGATTACGCGCGCAGGTCGAACGTCGGGTTGGCGTTGTCGGTTGCGCATTATGCGCGCCGACGGCGACGGGTGAATAGGTCGCGTTCTTCCCCTCGCCTGAGCAGAGTCTTCCAACACGCTGTTGGAACAACTCCGCCCTGGCCCGCGGCACCTTCGCCCAGCACCGTTGGACTGGTGCAGCCCCACTCGCGCGTTGCGGCGGCGCGACCGTGCGAATCGGGGGTCAACCGACGCTCGCAAACAGCTCGTGACCGCGGGGTGGCCGTGCGTTTGATCTTGGGCGGAAATGCATCGGCGTTGCCCGCGCTCGCGGGTCGCGGCCCGCGTGCGACGGTCGGCTGACACCTCTGGCGGCGGGACCCAGGCTCATGAGCGCCGTGCCGGCGGGGCCTTCGTCGGCCGCCCAACGCCCAATCGCGCAGCGCCGCGGCCTTACCATCTGCTAACTGTCCGGCTCTATCCAGATTCGTGAGCTCGTCACTTCGGTTGTTATCGACGACCGGCACCACATCGAAAGACAGCCCTCGGTAGAACAGTCAGGCAATCCCGGAGGGCGCCCGTCTTGTCGGTCCGCCAGCGCATTAGTGCAGGTCTGTCCAGAGACCTGGCCAACATCGGGGCGACCTGTCCCGCTGGCAACAGAGGAGGAGCCCGATCCAGTCTTCGCCTCTGGTCTGAGTTCGGGAT
>JBKPQM010000205.1:0-16270 GCA_046734095.1 Actinomycetota bacterium
GCTCCGCGAGGGACGCGGCAAAGGCATCCAGCCGCGTGGGAATCGGCAGCGACCAGGACGGGAAGACGATGGTGTCCATCGGGTCGAGGCGCACGAACTCACACTCGATTCCGAGGGCTCGCAGGCAGCTGCCGACGATGCTCAGTCGACCGCACCCGCTGATGTGATGCACCGCGACGTCGAACGTGAAGCCCTTCTGCGTGAACGAGGAGCAGCAGCCACCGGGCTGGGCGCTCCGCTCGACGATCAGTGTCCGCTTGCCGAGCTGCGCCAGCTGGGTGCCGCACACCAGCCCCCCGATCCCGCCCCCGACGATCACGGTGTCGTAGTGCGCCCGCAGGTCGACGCGTGAGCTCGGGCCATTCATCGTGTCATGCATCGGGGCACGCGGAGAGCAGCACGGCGGAGCAATGGCCGGCAGAGGACGAGGCGGTGACGAGCGCCTCCTTCACTTCCATGCGTCGCGCCGCGTTGGGGACGCAGTCGACACCGCACTCGTCGTCCGCCACCTGGTGGTTGATCGTCGGCGGCACGACCTGCTCGCGCAGGGCGAGGAGCGCCGCAGCGGCCTGCAGCGCGCCCGACGCGTCGAGACACTCCCCGCACATCGACTTGATGGCGCTCACCGGAGGCAGCGCCGGCACGCTCGCGAAGGTCGCGCGAAGCGTCTGCGCCTCGAGCCGGTCGCCCGTCGGGGTGGAGTTGGCTCCGCCGAAGACGCAAGAAACGTCCTGCGGCGAGCGGCCTGCCCGCGCGAGCGCGGCACCGAGCACGCGCCGGCCGCTCGTCACCGGGTCCGCCCCCCGTGGTCGGAAGCCGTTCCCGTATCCGGTGACCTCGCCGTAGATTCCGGCGCCGCGCCCTCGCGCTCGCGAGAGCGGCTCGAGGAAGAGCAGGCAGCTGCCTTCGCCGAGCACGAGGCCGTTGCGGCGGCGGTCGAAGGGCGCACAGAGCTCCTCATCGTCTCCCCGAGTGCCGGAGAGCGCCCCCGTCCCGGCGAAGCCACGATAGACGTCTTCGCCGAGACCGAAGACCCCTCCTGCCAGCATGGCACCTGCCCGGCCAAGCCGGAGGAAGTCCGCAGCATAGCTCAGCGCATCGAGTGCGCTCGACTCGCCGGTGGCGATCGTCGCGTTCGGACCCGTCACCCCGAGCAGGATGGAGACGCGGCTTGCGGGCGCGTTCAGCACAGTGTTGGGAAACTCCATGGGATTCACGTACGACGGACCGTCCCGCAGGGCCTCCGTGTCGAAGGCGGCGATGCTGCCGATGCTCCCGTAGGTCGAACCCACGGCGATGCCGATCTGGTCGCCTCGCGCGGGGGCGTCGCCGCCGTGCAGGACGCCGGCGTCTTTCAGTGCCAGCTTCGCCGCGCACGCGAGTAGGAGGGTGGTGCGGTCGAAGTGCCGGATCCCCTTCGTTCCGATGAAGGGCGCTGGCGAGAACTCGGCGATCTCCCCCGCCAGCGGGCTCCGGCCGATCTTGGGATCGAAGAGGGACAGGGGACGAAGCCCGGAGGCACCTGCCGCGAGGTTGCGCCAGAACGCCTCCCGCCCTGCACCGAGGGCGGAAACGACACCGAGACCGGTCACGACGATCCGCTCCACGATCACCCCTCGAACCTGCGCAGGACCAGACAGCTGTTGTTCCCCCCGAAGGCGATCGCATTGTTGAGAGCGACGGTGAGCGATCGTCTGCGCGCCGCGTTCGGCACGTAGTCGAGGTCGCAGTCCGGATCGGGCGTCTCGTAGTTCGTGGTCGGAGGGACGACGCCATCGTGGAGCGCCAGCACCGAGGTGATCGCCTCGATCGCACTCGCGGCACCCATCGTGTGCCCGATCATGGACTTGGTCGAGCTCACGCAGAGCTCGTAGGCGTGCCGACCGAAGACCCGCTTGATGGCGAGGGTCTCCACCTTGTCGTTCACGGGCGTTCCGGTGCCGTGGGCGTTGATGTAGTCGACCTCGGCGGGCGCGATGCCCGCCGACTCCATCGCGAGCCCGATCGCGCGACTGATGCCGTCTCCCTGCGGGTCCGGGGCCGTCATGTGGTGACCGTCGGCGCTGATTGCATACCCCAGCATCTCCGCGAGGATCGGCGCGCGCCGGGTCAAAGCGCGATCGAGGGACTCCAGTACGATGATGCCGGCGCCCTCCCCCACCAGGATCCCGCGTCGGCTGCGATCGAACGGCTGGCATCGGTCCGGGGCCACGGAGCCGAGCCGGGCGAACCCGGTGAACGCCACCCTCGAGAACGGATCCGTGCCGCCCGCCACCATCACCTCCGCCCGGCCGAACCGGATGGCGTCGAAGGCCCAGCCGATGCTGTAGTTCCCCGCCGCGCAGGCGGTGGGGATGATGACGTTCGGACCCGAGAGGCCGAACCAGTGGCCGACGTGGGCCGGAATCATCGCGGCGGGATGGTGGCACAACGACTGCCACGGGATGGCATCCTCGCCGTCCGAGACCCTCGCCTGGTCCGCCTGCTCGAGAATCTGGATCTCTCCGCACGTGGTTCCGACGGACACCCCGACCGTGACGTCCTCGCCGCAGCCACCGTCGAGCCCGGCATCGGCGAAGGCCAGGTGGGTCGCGGCGACGGCGAGCTGCGAGGCGCGCCCCATCCCCGGCGGCGGCGGCGCCCCGACGAGTCCCTCGAAGTCGAAGTCGTGGACCTCGCAGCCCCGGTGGACCTTGTAGTGCGAGGTGTCGAAGCGCGCGATCTCCGTCACCCCGGACACCCCCGACTGCGCGGCCGACCAGAAGCACTCGCGGCCGATGCCGATGGGGGTGATCAAGCCAACGCCGGTCACCACGACGCGGCAGGTGCGGTCGTCCTCGGCAATCATGGTGGCCGATGCTCCCGGAACGTCTCGAGCCCAGCCCGATCCACCGCCGCGAACGTGAGCCGTGCCTTGGTCACCGGTTGGCCGTCGACCAGGGCCACCCCACGGACGATCGCGGCGGTGGAGATCACCTTCTCCGCAACCACGTCGAAGAGCAGCTGATCCCCCGGCGTGACCGGCTTCAAGAACCGCGCGTCGGCCGCGCCGAGCAGGAAGACCTTGTCGGCGTGCTGCTGGGGGCTACCGGCACGGAAGAGCAGCAGACCGCACTGGGCGAGGGCCTCGACCACTACCGTGCCCGGCATCAGCGCGAGATCCGGGAAGTGTCCGGAGAAGAAGTACTCATTGCCGGTGACGTTCTTGAGGCAACGGATGCGCTTGCCTGCCTCCAGCTCGAGGACGCGATCGACGAACAGAAACGGATATCGCTGTGGGATCAGTCGCGTGATCTCGTCGAATGAGATCACAGGGCAGCCTCCAGCTTCCCCTGCTCGCGCAGCATCTCCTTCACCAGGTCGATCGCGGCGCTGAGCGTGGTCACGTCGACGATCCGCTCCTCGGGGACCTCGATGCGATACTTCCGCTCGAGGGTGGCGACGATCTCGAGCGCGAGCAGCGAGTCGAGCCCGACCTCCTCGAAGAGGTGGCTGTTTCGCTGCGCCCACAGCTCCTCCTCCGGCTTCTCGGAGACCTCGGCGACGACCTCGGTCACGGCGCGCTCGACGTTGTCTGCGTACATCACCGTGTCTTCACCTCCTCAGCCTCTACCCGAGTCGACCTGCCGACGTGATCGCGGAGTGCGGCGCGATCACGCGGGACCGCGCGCGGACCGTACGTCTGTGCCGGTCGCCTGGAGCAGGCGCGCCACCGTTAGCCCGCGATCCAGGCATGGTCAAGGAGTTTCAATTCTGCGAACCACCCCAAACTTGGAGCGTCTCTAAGAATGTGACCCCGCGCGTCGCCGCTACGGACGGCGATCGGCCGTGTCGCTGGTCGAAGGAGCGACGCCCGACAGGAAGATCGTCGCGCCGCGGTGCAGGCGCTCGACGAGCGATTGCATGCCGTCCCCGTGCAGCCATCGCATGATGATGGCGTAGTAGGTCCCGATGAAGATGTCCGCCAGCTCGCGCGGATCGTACTCGGGGCTGATCTCGCCGCGGCGCTGACCCTCGCGCATGAGCGCCGCGCTGAGGTCGAACAGGACGCGCTCCACCCGCACGTTGCCGAAGTGCAGGACGCTCCGGGTGAACAGCGTCCGGTAGAACCGCTTGTCGGTCTCGAGCCCCCGGCCCATGGCCTCGAGCAGGCGCCTGATCTTCTCCGCCGTGGGAATGTCGCTCTGCACCTCGTACTCGAGCATGTCCTGATATCGCCCCACGGTGTCCTCGGCAGCCTGGTGGAGGATGGCGTCCTTGCTCGGAAAGTAGTTGAAGAACGTCCCCTGGCTGATCTCCAGTTGCCCGACGATGTCGTCGATCGTCACCTGGTCGAACCCGCGCTCCTTGAAGAGCAGGATCGCGTTCTCGAAGATCCGCCCGCGCAGCTTGTTCTTCTTCTCCGTACGTAAGCCCATCTCGCTCACACACTCCTGCAGCTACCGGTACCGTCGCACGACGAGCGTCGAGTTGTTCCCGCCGAATGCGAAGGAGTTGCTGAGCGCCGTTCCGATCTCCTGCCGGCGGCTCGCGTTCGGCACGTAGTCGAGGTCGCACTCGGGGTCGGGCGTGTCGTAGTGCAGCGTCGGGGGCACCACGCCGTTCCGCACCGCGAGACAGCAGATCGCGGCCTCGAGTGCCGCCGACGCTCCGGCGGTGTGCCCCACGATGGACTTCGTCGAGCTCACGGGGATCGTGTGGGCACGTGCGCCGCACACCCGCTTGATCGCGACGGTCTCGATGTAGTCGTTGAGATACGTCCCCGTCCCGTGTGCATTGATGTAGTCGACTTGGTCCACACCGATTCCCGCATCGTCCAGCGCCCGCCGCATCGCGAGCGCCATGCCCTGGCCGTCGGGATCCGGTGACGTGATGTGGTGCGCATCGCAGCTGGCTCCGAAGCCGGCGATCTCCGCCAGGGGCTCCGCCCCGCGCGCGCTCGCCGATCGCAGGGTCTCGAGGACGAGGAGCGCGGCGCCGATGCCCGGGGTGAACCCCATGCGATCCTTCGTGAACGGCCTACACGGCTGCGGATCGATCACGCCGAGACGATATGCGCCGACCAGTCCCGAGGCCTGGATGGCCTCCCATCCGCCGGCCAGCATGCAGTCGGCCTGCCCGGTGCGCAGCAGATCGATCGCATGACCGAGCGCGAAGTTGCTCGAGGCGCACGCCAGCGAGAACACCATGCTCGGGCCCCGCAGCCCGAAGCGACGCGTCAGCAGCCGTGCGACCGTCGGGAACGGATAGGCGGCGACCATCCCGGGAGGAAGCTCCTGGAGACCGCCGGCACGGCGCCGGCGCACGAGCTGCTCGAGCAGCCCGAGCTGGCCGAAGTTAGTGCCGAGCGACAGCCCCACATCGGCGTGGTTGCGATCGAGACCGGCCTCGCGGAGCGCCTCCCGGGCGGCGATCAGCGGCTGGGTCGCGAAGAGCTCGCCGTCGCCCAGCGCCACGTCGTGCGTAGACGCGTAGGCGTCGAGCTCCTCGATCGTCGGCGCGCCGACGTAGCCGTCGTACTCGCCGGGGTCGAAGCCGTAGCGTGCGAACGTGGTCGCGAGCTCCGCCACGGGGCGCAGGCTCGTTCTGCCCTCCACGATCGCCTTCCAGAGCGGTGCCAGCCCGATCCCCGCGGGCGACACGATACCCATTCCCGTCACGACGATGCGCTCGGCCAGCATCCGTATTCTCACGCGAGAAGGTCGCGCAGCCTCTCCTTCACGATCGGGCGCGCGACCAGCTTGCCGAAGAGCTCCGCCTCGCGTTCCGCGTCCACCTGGTCGACCAGCTCGAGGGCGGCGAGGGCGGCGGCCGGCTCCGCGCGCGCGATGGCGCGCGCGAGCTTCCGCGCCTCCTCGATCACGCGACCGGGCGCGACGCAGCGATTGACGAGCCCGATGCGATGGGCCTCCGGTGCGCTGACCGTCTGGCCGGTGAGGATCATCTCCAGGGCCTTCGCGCGTCCGACGAGCCGCGCCAGCCGGCCGACGCCGCCCAGACCGGGAACGAAGCCGAGCGACAGCTCGGGAAATCCGAAGCGCGCGCGGGTTCCACACACGCGCAGGTGGCAGGCGAGCGCGATCTCGAGCCCCCCCCCGAGGCAGAGCCCGTTCACGGCGGCGATGAACGGCTTCGGGAGACCGAAGAGACCGTCCAGCAGCGCGCGACCGGCACGCCCCTGCCGCCCCGCCTCTTCCGCGGACGGGAGGAGCGCCATGGCCTCCAGGTCGCCGCCGACGGAGAAGACGCGGGGCAGCCCGGTGACGATGACGACCCGGACGGCGCTCGGGGCCACGAGCGCCCGCGCCTCCTCGAGCTCGGCGAAGAGCGCCGTCGTCAGGGCATTCACGGGCGGGTGGTTGAGTCGCACGAGCGCGGTGCTGCCCTCGACCACCGTTTCGATCAGCTTCTGCGCGTCAGCCATCGGTCCTGCGCATGCGCTCCAGCAGGCTGCGCGTGGGTTGGTAGCGCCCACCGAGGCTGGCCTCCAGCGCGGCCAGCCTGGGCTGCAGGAGGTCGGGATCGAGCTCCCTGATCTTCTCGAGCGGGCCCTCCTCCGTGCCGACGACCTCGCGCAGGACGGCGTCGATCTCGCCGGGCTCGCCGAGTTCCTGAGCGACGCAGTAGAGGTACTCGTCGATGAGGCGCAGCCAGATCCGCTCGCTGACGTCCTCTCCCGTCGCGGGCCGTGCCGCGACGCCCGACTCGGCAAGCAGAGCGAGCAGGCGCGGGTTCTCTCCCCGCCCCCGCTCCCCGTACAGGAAGATCCCGCTCTTGCTCTTCCGGCCGAGATGACCCTCGGCACGCAGCGTGCCCAGTATGCGCGGGACGCCAGCGTCGCCGGCGACCAGCAACGAGCCCTGCCCGGTGAAGACGTCGAGGGCGACGTCGATGCCGATGAGATCGAGCATCGACAGCGGCCCCATCAGCAGCCCGGCATCCATCATCCGTTCGTCGACGGCCGCCGGAGCGGTGCCGCCCGCCGCGCAGGCAGACAGCCCCTCCGCGATGTAGCTCGCCAGGAGGCGGTTCACGACCGAACGTCGGAAGACGAAAGGACGTTTGCCGAGCGCGCGGCACCAGGCCGCGATCTCCGTCAGGACCCACGGCGCGGACTGCGGAGCCTGGATGATCTCCACCACCGTCGTCAGCCTGACGGGAGCGAGGAAGTGCGTGGCGACGAGACGCGCCGCGGCCGGGAGACCGTCGCCGAGCGCCTCGGGTGAGAGCTCCGACGTGGTCGACGCCAGGATGGCTCGGTCGGAACAGGCGCGCGACAGCTCGGAGAGGATCGAGCGCTTGGCGGTCAGGTTCTCCGAGACCGCTTCCACGGCGACGTCGACGTCGTGAAAATCGGAGAAGTCCTGCGTGACCCGTACCCGACCGAGGCGGTCCGCCACCGCCGAGGCCGCCAGCTGGCCACGATCGCGCCGTCGCTCGAGCCGCCGGTGGATGCCGGCACGGAACGCCTCGCCCGCTTCGGGTCGTCGCGCATACAGCGTGAGCGGCACGCCCTGGTCGGCGAGCAGATCCGCCAGGCCACCGCCGATCTGTCCGAGCCCGACGATGCCCACCCGTCCTCTAGTCAAGTAGAACCTCGCCCCGGATGATGCGCGTGATCAGGTCGATCAGCTCCCCGAGCGTCTCCACCGGGTTGCGGCGAGCGAACCGCGCCAGCTTGCGGGTGTCGACCGTCACGTCGTACTGCCCCTGCAGCTCCTCGAACAAGGCAAGAAAGAGGAGCGAATCGAGTCCGAGATCGTCGAACAGATGCGCCTCGTCGCGCATCTCGCCGATGTCTCGCTCCAGCTCATCCGCGAGGAACCGCTTCACCTGCGCGCTCACCTGTGCACGCTCCACCGAGATCATCGGGCCGCCGACAGGCATCGAGCCGCTCTCGTCCGACATGAGTCCTCCTGCGCGTTCTACCGGGCCGGCGACCCGCTCGCTCTGACGACGAGGCTCGCCGCGCGATCGCAGTCGAAGCTGTTGATGAGCGCGGTCCGGATCGCATGGGCGACGCTGCGACCCCGGACGTGCGACGGCACGCGGCAGTCCGGATCCTCGTCTTCGCAGTTGACGGTCGGCGGAACGCGGTCGTGCTCCGCCGCGAGCAGACACGCAATGACCTGGAGCATGCCGGAGGCGGCGCCCGCGTCGCCGAGCATCGATTTGATCGCACTCGTGCGCAGCCGGTGTGGCTCGGCTGCGAAGACGCGCCGGAGCGCCGTCGCTTCACCGCGATCGCCGGACAGAGACGATCCGGCGCCGGCGGCGACCCAGTCCACCTCGCCCGCGTCGGTGCCGGCTGCACCCAGGGCCCGTCGCATCGCCTCCGCGATGGCGTCCGCGGTCGCGACCGCCTCGTCATCGCTCGTCTCGACGGGCACGCTGCCGTACCCCGCGACCTCGCCGTACACCCGCGCGCCGCGGGTCTGCGCGGCCTCGGCACTCTCGAGGACGAGAACACCGCACCCCTCGCCCGGGATGAGCCCCCGCCGCCGCCGGTCGAATGGCCGCGGCGTCCCGGTGTCGCCGAGCACGCCGGCGCGCCAGAAGCCCTCGACGAGCGCTGGAGACAGCACCTCGAGTCCACCGACCAGCAGCACGCGAGCGCGGCCGCACCGCAGCGCAGTGAGTCCATGCTGGAGCGCGTCCAGCGGCGAGGTGGCCCCGTTGGTCACCGTCGTGTTGAGTCCGCGCACACCGAGGCGAATCGCGAGGTTCCCGCCGGCGATGTTGATGAACAGGTTGGGGAAGCGCAGCGGATTCGTGCGCTCGCCCGGTGAGAGCAGGCTCTCGTAGAAGCCGACGCAGTCCCCGACGTTGCTGAAGCTCGACGCGACGACCACCCCGACGTCCTCGGCCATCTCCGGAGCGATCTCCAGGCGGGCGTCGCACCGGGCGAGCTCGGCGGCGCACAGGAGGAGCCGGGTGGCGTCGTTCAGGTATTTGAGCCCCTTCGATCCGATGATCTCCTCTGGCCGGAGGTCGCTGACCTGCCCCGCGTAGCGGTACGCCTCCGGCAGGTCGTCGACTCCGGCGAAACGGCTCACGCCGGACCGGCCCTCCACGAGGCCTTCCCAGAAGGCATCGCGACCCACGCCGAACGGGCTGATCACGCCGATGCCGGAGATCACGATGCGCTCGGCCATCGCTCAGTCCAGCTCCCGCTCGTCCACCACGCGGCGCAGCTTGCGCTCCTGGCGCAGCGTTCCGCGCTGTAGTTCCGTGAAGCGCAGATCGAAGAGCCCGAGCTGATAGTCCTTCCACGTGGTGTCGAACCTCGCGCGCATCACGTCCTTCACCTGCTGCGCCGCCCCCGCCAGGTCACCGCCGTCGAGCTCCAGCCGTAGCTCGCAGACGTCGCGGTGGTCGTCGCGGCGGATGGCCACCTGCCAGTTCCCCGACACCTGCGGGACCTCGGTCAGGATGGCCTCGAACAGCGCCGGGTGGACCCCTTCGCCGCCCAGCATGACGATCTCGTCGCTGCGCCCCCGCAGCGGTGACAGCCTGCGGGTGACGATCCCGCACTCGCACGGATCCGCGATCAGGCTGGCGACGTCCCCGATGCGATAGCGAACGAGCGGCATCGTGGTGCGGTCGAGCGTGGTGAAGACCAGCTCGCCGTTCCCGTCGGCGTCCGGGTCGACGATCTCGAAGAAGAAGCTGAACTCGTTCAGGTGGTAGCCGGACCGGAACCGACACTCCATTCCGCCGGCGCCTTCCGTGCATCCGTAGGACATGAACATGCGTGCGCCCCACACCTCCTCGATGAACTGCCGGGAGCGTCGCGGCAGCCCCTCGCTGGCGCCGACGATCAGCCGCAGCGGCCGGGGGCCGTGCTCTCGTGCCAGCTCGGTCAGGCGGAGGATCCACGACACGTCGCCGATCAGCACGTCGTAGCGATGCTCGGCGAGACGCCGGTGGACCTCGGCCGGCGGAATCTTGCCGGGAAAGGCGCCGAAGGCGCCGAGCTTGGTCACGGCGCGGGCGAACCAGGGTCCCCCGTTCCAGTAGTGGTAGTCCGAAGTGCTGAGCACACGGTCGCTCGGGCGGATCCCGACGTGATAGAGACCGACGGCCATGAGGCTGGTCGCCGTCTCCACCTCCTCGTGAGAGTAGTAGATGGTCTTCCGGCGTCGCGACGTACCGCTGGTCTCGTAGAGCACCTGGGGAGGCCGGCAGAGAAAGTCTTCCGCGGGACGATCGAGGAGATCCTGGGGAGTGGTGAACAGGTCGCCCAGCTCGGCCGGGTGTGACACGTTCGCCGGGTCGACGCCGTGCTGGCGGAAGAGGCGCCGGTAGAACGGAGAGTGGCGGGCGACGTGGTGCAAGGTCCGCCGCAGCTTCCAGGCCTGGATGCTGTGCAACGTCGCGGGCGAGCTGGCTCGCGCGGCGAGACGGTAGGCGGTCGCGACGGACCGTCCGTTCACCAGGTTCGCCACGGTGCTGGCCACCCCCCCAACGATCCAGCGTCGCCACGCGGTGTCGCCTGGCCGGGCCGGCGCGGGCCGAGCGGTCACCGGCTCGGCCCCCGCTCCCAGTAGTTGACCGTCGCCGTCGCCAGCGCGAGCGCATCGCCGAGCGCGCGTTGCTGCGAGCGCAGAACCGCCACCCACTCCGGCCGAAACGCCCTATCCTTCGGTCCGTACCGCTCCCAGACTGCGGTCATGCGGGCGGCCGCATCGTCGCCGTCGAGCTCGGGCAGGTCGTCCCGTTCGGCCAGCAGCTGGAGCCCGCGGAGCGCCTCGTCGATGCGCAGCAGCTCGGCTTGTGCGAGCACACCCGCCTGCACTGCCGCGAGACAGACCAGCGCGAAGAGCATGAGATCGTGCTCACCGTGCGCGTCGGGCTGATCGCGATCTGCCATGCCGCTCAGGTGCGACCGCGCTCCGCCGCTTCGACCCAGCGCTCGAGCAGGCTGCGCTGCCGGAACAGATCGTGCTCGGGGACAGCGTCCACGATCGGATGCTTGAAGAAGAGCGCCAGCTGCTCCTGCGGCCCGACGGCCCGCGCGCGCGCGGCCCGGTCGAGCAAGCGCGCCGCATCGATCGCAAGCGGGGCGGCCAGCGCGGAGTCCCCACCGAGGAGGTTCATCTTGAGCTGCATCGGGACGTCGCAGAACCCGGTGAAGTCGATGTTGTCCCACGATTCCTTGAAGTCGCCGCGCGGGCCGTAGTACCGGATGTCGACGATGTGATCCTCGACCGCGTAGCCGAGGATGCCGTCCAGGACACCGAGCTTGTTGCGGAGCTTCTCCGCGGCGCGCTCCGCGTGGGACAGGTTCTCGCCGTCGGCGTTGCCGAGGTAGTTGGCACTGATCCAGCCACGGACCCGGAGCCCACGCAATGCGAGCATGGGGGCCAGCGTGGTCTTGAGCAGCGTCTGCCCGGTCTTGCCGTCCTTGCCGCAGAAGGGCGTCCGCGTGCGGCGCGCCAGCGCCTGTAGCGCCGGCAGCTCGGCGCTCACGTTCGAGGTGAAGTTCAGGTACGGGATCCGATTCGTGAGCGCGAGCCAGGCATAGGTCATCGACGACGTGATGGCCGGGTCGTCGGCCAGCAACGCCCGTTCGAATGCGTCGAGGTCGCGGTGGACGTCGGACTCGACGGGCGTCTCCACCGCCGGCAGGAGATCGATCAGGACCACGTCGTGCCCCTGGTCGCGGAGGTTCCGGAGGTGATCGCGCGCGCTGCGTAGCGCATCGGCGCGGCGCCCGGTGATCGCCGGCAGCGGGATGGTTTCCTGCAGCTCCGCCGCGACGGAACGGACGACCTCCGGCGGCACGATGCCCTTCTCGCGCACCACGTCCTCGAGCGGGCGCGTGTCGACGTCCCAGCCGATGACGCGCATGGCGGAGAGCGGCGCGAGCTCGAGCCGGTCGGCGAGCGATGCGGCGCCCCCCGCGCCGAGGGGCCACGGGAGCTCGGTCAGGAGACCGACCGGCTCGGCGTGACGCCGAAGCTTCGCCAGCCCCGCGGCTAGGGTGGTTCCGATGCATCCAGAAATCCCGGCAACAGCAAGCGTCAGCCCCTTCATCCGCCTGTCCCGTCTACCTTCACGTCTCCCGCTCGCGAACGACGTCAGCTGTGACCCGGCCGGCACGGCATGCGATCGGACCTCATCCCCCGGGCGCACCTTGCACACGGTGCCAGGTCTTCGCAACACGCGCGTCCGCAGGCGGGGCAACGGGGGCGCCGAGGACAACGCCCTCCCCGACCGTCCCGATTTTCCGGTTTGGTGGGGTTCTGGTATCTGCCCGACCAGCATGGGTGAGTCGGCGGGGGTGGACCTCCACGACCTCGCGCGGTCTTTCGGTGAGGTCGAAGCGGTGCGCGGCGTGTCCCTGCACATCGAGGAGGGCGAGACGGTCGCGCTGCTGGGGCCGAACGGGGCCGGGAAGACCACCACGCTCTCGATGCTAGCCACACTGCTCGCGCCATCGTCGGGTGACGCGGAAATCTTCGGGGCCAGTCTGCGCCGCGACGCGTGGACTGTGCGGCGCCTCGTCGGACTCGCCCCCCAGGAGATCAGCCTCTACCCCGAGCTCACGGCTGACGAGAACCTGAGCTTCTTTGGGAGGCTCTACGGTCTTGGAGCGACTCGCCTCCTGGAGCGTGCGGACGAGCTGCTCGACCTCGTCGGCCTCCTGCCGCGCCGACGCGACCGGGTCGCGACGTACTCGGGGGGCATGAGGCGGCGGCTCAACCTCGCCTGTAGCCTGCTGCATGCGCCCCGGCTGCTGCTGCTGGACGAGCCCACCGTGGGCGTGGATCCCCAGTCGCGGGACAGGATCTTCGACGCCATCCGCGAGCTGGCACGTGATGGTAAGACCATCCTCTATTCGACCCACTACATGGAGGAGGCCGAGCGCCTCTGCGACCGGATCACCATCCTGGATGAGGGACGCGTCGTCGCGTCCGGGACGCTCGGCGAGCTCCTCCAGATCGTCGGGATGGGCGAGATCGTCGAGCTGAGCGGCCTCGGCGAGGAGCTCGGCGATGGCCGGCTGGCGTCGATCCCGGGCATCATCAAGGTCGAGCGCGGTGAACGCGCGACCCGCTTGTTCGTCGAGAGCGCCGCTCGTGCCCTTCCGGCGATTGCGGCCATCGTGGCCCCGGCGGGCGAGAGACTCCAGGGGGTGCAGATATATCCCGTCAATCTGGAGCGCGTGTTCATGCATCTCACCGGCAAGCAGCTGCGGGATTGAAGGACGTCGATGCGAGCGATCGGAAGCACCACCGCCCTGGCGGTCCTGGTCGCCTGCGCGGCGTACGGCGAGGTCGCGCCACCCGGCGGCGCCGTGGGCGCGGTCCGTGACACGCTCGCGAAGGCTCGCGCGATCGTGCTGACGGACGACTCCCACGAGCAGAAACTCGAGGCGTTGCACGAGCTGGCGCGCCATCTGATGGACACCCGCGAGATGGGACGCCGGGCGATCGGTCCGCGGCTCGCCGAACAGCCCGCGGCGCAGCAGGAGGAGTTCCTGAAGCTCTTCGACGAGCTCATCGTGCGGTCCTACCTGCAGAAGCTGCTCTTCTTCCGGCAGCCGCGCTTCGCCTTCGGCAAGGAAGAGACCGGACGGGACACCGTGATCGTGCACACCCGCATCCTGACCGACAAGGACGAGTTCTTCGTGGACTACGAGATGCACCAGCGCGACGGCGCGTGGGTCGCCTCGGACGTCGTCATCGAGAACATCAGCTTGACGCAGAACTACTCGCAGCAGTTCCAGGAGCTGCTGCGATCGCGCTCCTTCGACGAGCTGCTCGAGGTCATGCGCAGCAAGGTGGCGGGGCTGCGCGCCAAGAGCGCTTCGTGAGCCTGCTCGCCATCGCGCTGAAGGATCTCCGGCTCATCGCCCGGGACCGCGCCGCGCTCCTGTTCACCATCCTCGTGCCCATCGTCGTGATCACGATCGTGGCCGAGACCCTCGGAGGACACGCCGGTGGTTCGATCCTTCTGCCCGTCGTGAACGATGATCGCGGGCCGGTCGCGGAGGTGTTGACCGATACGCTGCGCAAACACGTCGAGGTGACGGAGGTCGACCGCGCCCGTGCCGAGGCGCTGGTCGGCGTCGAGAAGCGTGCCGCCGCGGCCCTGGTGCTGCCCGAGCGTCTCAGCAAGCGCTATCTGGGCGGGCAGCCGTCGACCCTCACGCTTCTCACCGATCCGGCGAAGGGGACCGAGGTCAACACCATCAAGGCCTACCTCATGCTGGCCGACAGCGAGGCGGCAGCCCTGGCCGACCCGCTCTCGGAAAAGCTCCTGGCGCTGGAGGAGCACAACCTGACCGGCACGCGCCTCACGACGTCCTCCTTCGAGCAAAACGTGCCCGGATTCAGCGTGATGTTCGTCCTCATGAGCATGCTGTTCGGGGTCGCCTTCGGCCTGCGCGATGAGCGCGACTGGGGCACGATCACGCGGCTGCGAGCGGCGCCGATCGGGCGCGTCACCCTGCTCGGCGGCAAGCTGCTCGCCCGATACGCCGTCGGCGTCGCGCAGATGCTGATCCTCTTCGCCTTCGGCCACTTCGCGTTCGGTGTCTCGCTCGGTCCCTCCGTGCTCACCTTCCTGACGCTGACGCTCGTGATCGTCTTCGGCCTGACCGGTTTTAGCCTCCTCGTGGCCACGTTCGCCCGCACGCGCGAGCAGATCATTCCGATCGGCCTCACGGTCGTCATGCTGGTGTGCGCCATCGGTGGGTGCTGGTGGCCGCTGTTCATGGAGCCGCGGTGGCTGCAGCAGGTTGCCCATGCGACACCGACGGCATGGGCGATGGATGGCCTCAGCGATCTCATCCTCCGGGATCGCACGCTGGGCGAGATCCGCCTCACCCTGGCTGCGCTGCTCGCCTACGGCCTCGCGGGCCTCGGCGCGGGCGGCCGGCTCTACCGGCTGGCGGACTGAGCGAGCCACGCAGCGCAGCGGCGCGAGACGACCCCGCGTCACCGCGGGGCGCGCGGGCTGTCAGCGGTCCATCGCGAGAGGCTCGGCGATCCTCACGACGTGCTATAGGCACCGCCATGATCGGCCGCTCCGACGAGCTCGATGTGATGATACACGCGGCGCAGAGCGCCGCGCGGCTGCTGCGCGACCAGTTCGCGCGGCCCGAGCCGCTCCGGGTGGACCAGAAGGCCGCGAGCGACTTTGTTTCGAGCGCCGACCTGCGATCGCAGGAGATCATCCACCGAGTGCTGTCTGACGCATACCCGGTCTACACCCAGCTCCTCGAGGAGGGGCCCCCGACTGGTCTCGGCGCGCCGGCCGGCGCGCCCCGCTTCATCGTCGATCCTCTGGACGGAACCACCAACTTCCTTCACGGCATACCTCACTTCGCGGTGTCGATCGCGCTCGAGAAGGACGGTGAGCTGGTGGCTGGCGTGGTCCACGACGTTGGGAAGGGCGAGGTCTTTTCGGGCGAGAAGGGGAAAGGGGCATGGCTCGGGCCGCGG
This sequence comes from Actinomycetota bacterium, assembly GCA_046734095.1. Classification (GTDB taxonomy): domain Bacteria; phylum Actinomycetota; class Actinomycetes; order Mycobacteriales; family Jatrophihabitantaceae; genus DASXRA01. The sequence goes on from JBKPQM010000205.1 coordinate 15,456, forward strand.
CGGATCCGTGCCTCGCCCGAACGGGAGCTCTTGCGATCGGTGGTCGGCACCGGGATCCCTCACCACGGCAAACCGCATCATCGACCCTATCTCGGTGCGCTCGCCGCGATCATGCCCGCCGTGGCCGGCGTTCGGCGGATGGGCTCCGCGGCGCTCGACCTCGCTTACGTGGCGGCAGGCCGTTTCGAGGCGTTCTACGAGCTCGGGCTCGCGCCGTGGGACGTCGCCGCCGGCACGCTGCTCGTGCGCGAGGCGGGAGGAATCGTCACCGGCGTCGACGGCCGGCCGGCCGGGATCGACTCGGGTGATATCCTGGCGAGCTCGTTCGAGTCGCTGCATCGAAACATGGTGGACTGGCTCGCTCCGCTTCATGGCGTCCGCTCTCGACCGGCGAGCTAGGTGGGGCGGGTGGTCACCCGCGCGCCGTCCGCCGGGATGCCCGTGGTGATGGACGCGCGCTGCTGAGGGCTCGGCGGGGGTGAACGCAGCCAGATGCTCGACGCTCCTGTACTCCCTCTCGCTCACCCACGTGTCAGGGTGGCTGCCAGCTGGCTCAGATCGAGCGTGCGGGCGCGCTCCTGGATCTGCGCCTGCACCTTGGGATAGAGCTCCTGCGCCTGATCGCGCAGCTTCGCGAACAGCGCCTGGAGATCGGCCGTGCTCAGCGTGCGCCCCTGCGCGTAGTACTGCTCGGCGGCGTGGCCGAGGGCACACGTGGCCGCGAACACGGTCGCGGCGGCCGCCACTCCTCCAGCGAGTCCGCCCAGCAACCGGCCGAGCACCCCGTGCGCCACCCCGCTCAGCACGCGCCGCGC
>JBKPQM010000206.1:0-11509 GCA_046734095.1 Actinomycetota bacterium
ATCATCAGCGGGGAATCAGGGATCCCGTTCGGTCGCCCCCCGCTATCCAAAACGTACCTACGATCGCAGGAAGATCTGACGGGCTGGTACGTCGAGCCGGCCGACTGGTATGGATCGCATGACGTTGACCTTGTCGAGTCGAGGGTCACGGCGATTGATACCGCGGCGCAGACGCTGCTTTTGGACTCAGGTCGGGAACTGGAATATCAGAAGGTCCTGATCGTGACGGGCGGACGGAACCGGCCACTGCAGATTCCGGGAGCCGAGCTGCCAGGGATCAATTATCTGCGAACAGTCGCCGAGTGTGACGCGATCAAGCGCGAAGCCGTGGCGGGCCGGCACGCGGTCGTGGTGGGGATGGGTTTCATCGGCTGCGAGGTGGCCGCCTCGCTCGTTCAGCTGGGGCTTCAGGTGACCGCGGTCTTTCCGGGCACTAACCCGTTGGAACGGGTCTTGGGTGAGCAGATCGGGGCACTGATCGGTGCGATTCACCGCTCAAAGGGAGTAAGGCTGCTGGCCGGACCTGCGGTGGCCGCGTTCGAGGGGACCGAGCGGGTCACCGCCGTGGTGACCGAGGACGGGAACCGGATCGCGTGCGACTTTGCCGTCGTCGGCGTAGGGATAGTCCCCGATGTGTCGGCCGTCGCCGGGTCCTCGGTGACCCAGCAAAACGGAATCCTTGTCGACGAACATTGCCGCACTAGCGCGGTTGACGTCTACGCGGCCGGCGACGTCGCCAATCATCATCACCCGGTTCTCGGGCGAATCCGGGTGGAGCATTACAACAGCGCCGGACATCACGGAGCCTCGGCCGCGCGATCGATGCTGGGCTCGGCTGTCCCCTTCGACTACATCCATAATTTCTGGTCCGACCAGTACGAACACACGTTGCAGTACGTCGGCCACGCGACTAGGTGGGACGAGTTCGCCGTCCGCGGGAACCTGCAGGAAGGCAAGGCGGCTGCGATCGGCTTCTACCTCGACGGAGGAGTCGTTCGCGCTGCCGTCGGCTTCGACCGCGGCGGCGATCCCGAATGGGAACCCGACTCCGAGATGGCCGCCTGCGCGCAGCTCGTGGCCCGGCGCGCCCAGCCCGATCGCAACGTGCTCACCGACGAGGACACGGACCTGCGGTCGCTGATCTGATGACACGCCGCCGTCGGACCCACGCGGCGGGCCTGCCTGATCCGCCTCATCGCGGGCGTGTCGATGCGCTCGTTCTTTATTCTCAATTGGATCCGCGACTGTCCACTGTGGACCGTCGGCTTGGCCAGCGAGGTCTCGTCGTCGATCACGGCGGCCCCGAGCTGCCTGCTGGTAGTGGTGAAGGTCCGTTTTCAGCTATGAATCGCTCCTGCGGTAAGTGTCTCAGCCGTCACGAACTCGGTGCCTCGGCCGCGATGCGTCTTATAGGCGACAGCGGTCCGCCGCTGACGACTGGGATATGCCTGACGCGCTCACGAGCGATACTGTGGCTTGCCACCCGAGGCGAGGGACGGGGTTCGCAGCCATGGATCCACTTTGAGTAGCTCGACGCTGCGGCTGGCCGCAGTGCAGGCCAGCTATGTGCTGATGGACCGTGAGGCCACCATTGACAAAGTCGCAGGTCTGACCGCGGCGGCCGCGCGTGAGGGGGCGCAGCTCGTGGTGTTCCCGGAGGTCTTCGTTCCGGGCACACCTATCTGGATCGACACTCAGCTCATCTGGGACGGAGACGCGGAGTGGTTCGCGCTGCTGGCCGAGAACGCCGTGGTGATCGGCAGTCCGGCCACCGAGCGGTTGGCCGGCATTGCGGCCGAGCACGGCATGTGGCTGGCCATCGGAGTCGAGGAACGTGAGCCGCACGGGTCGACGATCTACAACACGTTGCTCTACTTCTCTCCGGACGGGACGCTGGTTGACCGGCACCGCAAGCTCGTCCCGACTGGCTCCGAGCGAACGGTGTGGGGCATGGGTGACGGGTCGACACTGCGGATCGTGGATACAGGGATCGGGCGAGTCGGCGGGCTGATCTGCTGGGAGAACTACATGCCGCTGGCCCGCTTCCACCTCTATGCGCAAGGCGTCGATGTGTGGCTCGCGCCCACCCTCGCGCTCGGCGACGGCTGGGTGGCCACGATGCGGCACCTCGCTCGGGAGAACCGCATGTTCGTCGTGGGCGTCAACCCGGTCTTACACGTCGACGAAATCCCTGCGTCGTTCCCGAACCGGGAGCACCTTTTCGCGCCGGGCTATCTGGAAGACAATGCGCCCTGGCTCGAGGCGGGCAACACACTCATCGTCGCCCCGGACGGAACCGTGGTGGCCGGGCCGGTGCGCGAGCGGGAGCAGACGCTGGTAGCGGACCTCGACCTGCGCGAAGTTACGGCGCAACGGCGACACATGGACCCCGCCGGGCACTACAACCGCCCGGACGTCTTCCAGCTGCATGTGGACACCGCACCTCGACTGCCTGTCCGTGCGACCTGACCCGGCCGGCGAGATATCGGCACTCGAACGGGTGACGCACCGCGCGCCGGTGGCTTTCCGATCGCGCCCTGCTGCGCGGGGCGGATTCGGCTGATCGGCCGATGTGAGTGCGTTGAGCTTGGTTCGAACCTCGGCCATGACTTCATGCCCGCTGGCGTGCTCGCCGGCGGCTATTCGCACGGCAGGGTTGCGGCTGCCTCAGCAGAACGCTGGACTGTCACGGCCAGTGACACGCCGTCGCCGGGCGACGAATCAACCAAGGGACCCTTCCATCGCCCGCGGCACGTTGGTGATGTTGGCCACCTCGGTGCGTACCTGCTTGTTGATCAGCGGAGTGATCAAGACCATGAGTCCGCGCGGCTGCAGGTCGAGGGTGAATGTGATCTCGGTTGTATTGGTCGCCACTTCTCGGAGGTCGAATCGGCCGGTCGGACGAGCCGGGCCGGCGATGACGTCGAAGTCGAGGCGGTTCGGCTCTTCGTAGCGGATGATCCGGTAGTCACCGGGGATCGAGCGACCGCCCGGGCCCTTCATGGTCTGCCGATAAGTCGCTCCGACGCCCGTTCCGCTGTCGGCGACATGTCCAACGTTGGATACGCCTGGGCGCCATAGTGGCTCGTTCATCCCGTCCGCCAAGAACGCGAACACCTCGCTGATCGGGCGATTCACCGTCACCGTCTGCACCGCGTGTGCCATGCGCCAGACATTAGTGCTCGGATTCGCTGAGCCCGGCTAACGACCCGCCGCGAACGAGCGTTGGCCTTGCCGGCCGCGTCGGCGAGTGGTCAGCGTTATGGGCGGGTGGCATGGAGGCCGGCGAGGCGTTGCACGATCTCTAGTCCGGTCGGTGTTCCGGGCCAGTGCCGGGTGAGGGCCTCGGGACCGGCGGCGCGGGTAACCGAACGCAGGGCGAGCGCCACGACGATCGCGTCATCGGCGTAGCCGAGCACAGGGATGAAATCGGGGATCAGGTCGATGGGCAATGCCAGGTAGCCGATCAGCAGTAGCAAGCGCAGCCGCACACCACGGGGAAGCGTGGGGTCGGCGGCGAGGCGTCGCAGCAGCCGCACCAGGTCGGGGAGCAGGCGCAACGCATCCCGCAGCTGAGCGCCGTTACTAGTCCGCCCGGCGGCGTGCCAGAGCAGCGCGACCAGCACCGCGTACAGCACGGCTACCCCGGCCGTAAGGCCGATCAGAATTTCCCACCACATCAGGCCACGTCCTGACTGTTGGTGGCGTGATCGCCGGAGGCCTGCGGGTAGCTGGCCTCCGCAGTGAGCTGCTCGGTCGTCGGCGCCGCGAGCGAGTCGGTCTGCGCGCTTTTCACCGCGACTCCGGCACAACGCCAGCACGACCAGATCATGGGGCTGGCCGCACCGAGCGCAGCCGTCGCGGCACAGGCGGTGCCTCAGCCTCGAGCGCGTGGGCCTCGAACGCGGCCAGCTCCTCGGCAACTGCCGCCACCGCGGCCCGAGCCCGCCGACCGAGCGGTGCAGCGAAGTAGTCCCGTTTCTCGATCTTGGCCAGCCAGGCCCTGAAGCGCTGCAGATCGGCTTCGGATTCCTCGACCTCTGCAAAGGTCGCCCGGCCCTTCGCGCGCTCGCTGGCCAACTCGGCCGACAACGCCGGTATCCGCTCCAGCACCTCGCCGTACTCCACGTCACGGGCCGCGTTGAACTGTCCACGCAGCCAGTCCACTTCCGCCGGGTCAGGCAACATGATCCGCAGCCACCGACCCGATCCGTCCTCACGGCGCACGCGATCCATCAGGCGGCGGACGTCCCGCACGACCTCGGTCCGATCAGGCAACAGACACACCGACGACTGCAAATACACCGCCCCCAGCGACCGCAGCGTGCGCCACACATGTACCCGCAGCGACGCTTGCCCGGCCGACAATGCCACCGTCACTAACAGCCACCGCAGCGACGCCGCACGCGGACTCACTGCCACCGCCGCTCACCGCGCTGTGCACGACGATCCACCGGCACTCCCTTATGTAATGCTCATAACATCGAACTGCTACGGTACTATCGCTGGCCACGTCGCACCAGCACCGTCGATGCCGCCCACCGGCAAGCCGATCTTGGTATCGCCCGGCGAAGCCGGGCCCCACTGCATTGCGGTCGCCGCCGACACGGCGTAGCAGAGCAGGCAGTCCACACATTTCGTCTTCGGCTCGCGACCGCGCGCCCCAAATTCGACTTGCCGGTATCAGCCTCGCCCGAGCGCGCTCCGGTTGGGAAAGCGCGGCTGACGTCTCCCGGATTCCATGAGACGGCACCGAGCCCAACCGTAACGACGTCATTGTCGCCGTGATCGAGGGGATCAGTCATGTTCGATGTCTGCACGACGAGTCGGAATTTCAACCGGTTGCCGATCGCGGCCCAGCGCTCGGCGAATGCGGCTCTGGACGATCGTGAGCAACGTGTTCGGGCCGCGAACGAGGATCGCAACCGAAAAGCCGCGGATATTGCGGCGAGTGCCAGCGACCGGCTGCGTCGTCTGCTAGGACCGGACAACTATGCAGATCTCAGACAGCTGATGGATCGCGAGCGGCTCGCAGTTCGCGATCTGCTTCAGCCGCCCCAAGGTTTGGCCACGTCATTTGACGATGTGAATGAAGCCAGGCGGCAGCAAGCTGATGCCTTCCTGCGGAGCCGAAAAGTCAACCGCGAACAACTGGCAGAGATCAGAGCGGACTATCACGTTGCCATAGCTGACGCCGTCGCGGCAGGAGATAAAAACGTCACCACGGGCTTTCACCTGGCGAGCAACTTGGACAAATGGCTAAGCCTGTCTCCACTCCACGACCGCGCCTTGCCGTGGGGGGTCGTTGGTCCGGGCACCGGTAACGACCCGCACGCGTTTGAGGTCTTTCGGCCGCCGTTTTTTGGATTCAACTTTGGATTTGTCCCGGTGCACAATGACAACTTCATCGTCGACCGGATCCACACACTGAACCCGTCACTCGGAGACGTCGGAATCGCCATCACGATGGATGATGACGACGCCGGCGACTTCGACTACGCCTCGGGCGACGGCTTCAGCGAGATTGCATTCGGATTCGTGCCACCGATCTCGGGGCTGGTCGAGGTGCTCATCGACGCCCAGTGTGTCGAAGGCACCCACCGGCTGAACACGACGGATGAGTGGGGATGGTCAGATTCCGGCACAGGCCAGCGGAACTCATTGGTGCTGGACGTGCTCCATCCGAACGTATCCGAGCCGTCCTACGCCGAGATGTCGGTCTTCGAGCTGCAGACCGACGACGACACCAGCACCGTTAGGGAGAACCTGACTCGCGGCGCTCACTACTTCGCGCAACTGTTCAGTGCCGGACCGGTGCCCGCTGGCGAGTCCGTCGTCGTCTGCGCCGGAACGCGAACCTTCGATCTGAGCGGCACAAACGACGTGTCCATCCACAGCGCGTCTGACTTCCGGTGGTTCATCAGCTCCGTAGAGATCCGGATCGCTCCATAGCGGCATCTCTCAGTGCCGGCCCGCCAGCGTGAGCATGCCGGAGCACACGAACGGGGACGACCGATGATGGCTGCTGCCGCGCTGCGGCGCGTCGCTACCGTCGCGTTCTGGGGCCGCCGACGTCGCCGCTGCCGTGACTGGTACACCGAGCCCCTCGGCTTGGGAGTGTGCCGAGTGGCGCACGGACGTCGTGGTTCGGCGGCGAACCGGGGACCGTGCGCCACTCGCGGTGGCGCTACTGCCAGCCGGTGACGTCGAGGATGGTCCCGAAGCCGGTGGCGTTGTGTTGGATGCTGACGTAGAAGTGCTTGCCGGTGCCGTCGAAGAAGCCGCCGGTCCACTCCGCGTCGAGGTCGTTCAGCGTGCCGATGCGCAGGCAGCCGTCGCCGAGGAGATCGGCGTCGCGTCCGTCATCGAGGCACGACCACAGGTCGTTGTTGTGCGGCCGCTCGAAGGTGGTCTCGCCGTCCTCGTGGACGATCCAGTTGCCGCGACCGGGCTGGTAGGCGACGTTGTCCGGCATGTTGTACTCCGGCGATCCGATGACGAGGTTCTGCACCTGCGGCATCGCGGCGTTGGCCAGCGCCTGGTCGACCGTGCCGTCAGTGATGCACATCGTCTCGCCGTAATAGTGGGCCTGTTCCCGGCCGGTGTTGTTGCCGCAGAACCGGACCGAGCCCGCGTTCAGCTTGGCCACGTCGAAGTTCAGGTCCTCGGGCCGGTAGTACCCGGTCGAGCCGGCGCTCCGCGCCGCCGCCCGCACCGAGCCGGTCGTTGGGTCCGGCGTGATCGGCGCCCAGGTCGCGTCGCCCTGCTGCATGCCCTGACCGGTGTTGCTGCCCTGGCCCACCTTGAGCGCGAAGATAGAGCCGGACGTCAGGGGCGAGTCAGCGAGGTTGGTGATCGTCGTGCCGCCGGCGAGCGGCGTCTGGGGCACGAACTTGTAGTAGGACCCACCTGGTGCGCTGTTAGTGGGCGCCAGTTCGTCGCCGTAGTAGCCGACGCCGCTGGGCAGGAAGGCGATGCCCTCGAAGGCCAGCGCGCCGAGCGCCGGCCGTTGGACGATCTTGTTGGTCCCGGTAACGGCGCCGGTTGTGCGGTTGATGGTGGCGCCGGTGATCGACAGCGGATCGACCATCTCGTAGATATGACCGTCGCTGGTCTCCTCGCCGAAGATCACTGTGCCCCACGGCGTTACGTGCAGCGGGTCGCAGCTGGTGATCCCGGAGACGATCGTCTCGGCCGCCCCGGTGGCCAGGTTGATTCGCTGCACACCGGGCTGAGCGGTGCCCTGCTCGTTGCAGCTGAGGATCCACTTCGGGTCATCAACTGGCCAGAGCGCCCCCATGTCGAGGTTCGGCGCCGCAACCCCCGACGTCACCACACGAGCCTCTAGGCCCTTGGCGAATTGGGCCAGGGTGAGCGGCGCCGCTGACGGGTCGTCGATGTCCTGCATGGATGACTGCGCGATTCCGGAGGTGACGCCGAAGAACTGGTTTGAGTGCGCCTCGAGCTGGGCTTCGTGGCGCTCACCCGGGTCGATGCCACCGCCCACTGCCCAGGCGGTGACGACGCCGCCCACAACGGCGAACGCGACGCCCGCCGCCACCATGGCCGTACGTAGCTTACGCATAGGTCCTCCTGTGGGGTTGTTATGAAACGTCCCCCACCTAATACGCACCAAGCCACCCCCGCGTGAACGTCGATTGAACAAGTCCTGACGTCACAGGCTTTGCCCGCCGATCGGCGACTCAGGTGCCACGGGCCCGGCTGGGTCGCGCGCCATCGGGTGCCGCGCGCGGTCGACCTGATATACGGCTGCCGTGCTCCCTGCTATGGCGGCTAAGCGGAGATCAGCTGTGTCAACAGTTAGAGGAGCCGCCGTGCTGTGGTGATCTTCGATCGCGCACAACGTGGGATCTCGCGACCACGACTGTTGGCGAAGCAGGCGCGGAGATGCAGGCCTCGTCGGAAAGCGCAGCCGCGCAGCGGGAATTGCGGGCACGTCCGCGGCGGGTAGCGCGTGCATGTGTGGTGAGTTCGCAGGTGATGAGTAGTCGCGGTCAGCGGCGCCAGTGGTAGGGCGTCGTGGTCGAGACCTTGACGAGACCGGACCGTTCGAGGATCGGGCGCGAGGACGCGGTCGAGTCGCTGTTGATGAGGGTCTTGCCCATGCGTAGGGCCGACCGCGCTCGCGCCGCGGTTAGCGCGCGATAGATCCCGCGGCCGCGCCACTCCTGCCGCGTCGCGCCGCCCCAGATCCCGGCGAACTCGGTCCCGGGCACCGGCTCCAGCCGCCCGGCGGTGACGATCTGCCCGTCCGCTTCGGCTACCCACAGTTCCATTCCGTCATCGAAGGACAGCCGGCGCAGCAGCTCGTTGGCCACCGCCACGGCCTCGGCGGCCGGATCGCCGAAGACCTCCGCGCTCATGGCACTCATCGCGCGGACGTCTGCGTCCTCGCCGATCCGCCGCAGTGTCACACCCTCGGGCTGCCGGACATCGTCCGCGAGTCGCCGAGCCTCGCCGATCATGATCGACTCTGGTTCATCCGGGACGAATCCGTTGTCCAGAAGTGTCTCGTGCAACCCTGGCGCGTGGTCGTGCCCCCGCGTCTTCCACTCGACGCGATTGATCTCAGCATCTGCCTGATAGTGGGCGAGCGCGGCCGCCACAAGCCGCCGGACGGCGTCGGCATCGGCTCCGCCGAGGTCTCGGTAGGCGACGAAACCGCGCCCGCCGGCGAAGGTCACCAGGCGCAACGGGCCGAGGCTGGCTACCGCGACCGCACTCGGTGTTTCTGCGTCGGTTCGCAGCTGCTCGTCATACGCCGCGAGCAGGGTGGCGTGATCATTCACACCGATCATCGTGGCAGATCCATGCTCGTGCGGCCGCTGGTTTCGGGGCGGATTGGTCGGCCCTGCCGGCTTGGAAGCCGCGACCCGTTGCCTGCTCGTCACCATGCACTCAGGCACATGATCACGAGCACCAGGTGACGCCCGACCATCGGCATCTCCGGTCCCTGGCGGTGACCGTGGTATAGCGGATGACCCGCCGCGTCGTCATCTCGGAGTCTATGGGACGACGCGTCAGGCTGAGGGGATCCCGATGATGATCTCGTACGCGGCCCCCCTTTCGCAGCCGACATCATCGTTGGGCGGCGCCTGTCGGAGGGGCCGTAACCTCGTGGCCATGGTCTATGCGGTGCGTCCGCTGGTCGCGGACACCTGGCCTGCGTTCGCCCGGCTGGTCGAGGCGAACAACGGTATCTGGGGCGGCTGCTGGTGTATGGGCTTCCACGTCAAGCTCGGCAACGGGCGCACGCCAGCGGAGAACCGGGCCGAGAAGGAGAAGCGGGTCCGTGAGGGCCGCGCGCACGCCGCGCTGGTGATGGACGGTGAGGAATGTTTGGGCTGGTGTCAGTTCGGCCCGCCCGCGGAATTGTCGGAGATCAAGAGCCGGCGCCGATACGAGAAGGAGTTGACGGCCGTGCCGGACTGGCGCGTCACCTGCTTTTTCACGGGTAGGGGCCTGCGCGGCCGCGGGGTGGCTGACGCCGCGCTCCGTGGCGCGTTGAGCGATATCGCCCGCTACGGCGGGGGTATCGTCGAGGGCTACCCCGAGGAGACGGACAACCGCAAGGTGGCCGGCTCGTTCCTGCATACGGGGCCGATGGCCGCGTTCGAGAATCACGGATTCTCTCGAACTCGGCCGATATCGCCGCATCGATGGGTCGTCACGCGCTACGTCGATCCGGCACCGGGTGCGTGATCGGCGCCCTCCGGACACTGCGGCTGGCGTCCACTCTCCGAACCGGTTGATCAGTCAGTTTCCGCGCCGTCTCGGCGCGACCGTGGTCAGCAGGCCGGTCTTGACGTCGTAGCTGTAGCCGGACACGCGCACGCGGGCGGACAGGTTCGTGAAGTCGAGCAGGGTGGCGACCTCGGCGCGGACCGTCGTGGTCGGGTCGAGAACCGGAAGGCGGGCTAGTTCGGCCTCGTCGTAGCCGCGTCCGGCGAAATCGTGGCGCAGCCGGTCGTCCGCGAGCAATCCGGAGCCGCAGTCGGTGTGGTGGATGACGGCGACATCGAACCAGTCGGCGTCTGGGGTTTTCACCTCGTGCAGGTAGCTGATCCAGGCAATGTCCTGCAGCACGCTCGCGGTCACCCGCCCGCCGACGTTGCGGGCGACGATGGCGTCTCCGAGGTCGAATTCGAGGGTTGCGGCCGGGTCCACCCGTGGATCGATACAGGTGACGACGTAGAGCTGGCCGTTCGGCACGAAGGGGATGGCCGGCACAGCGTCCTTCGCGTCCGTTCCGGCGAAATGGGCGTTGTGCTGCAGGAGATCGTCTTTGTTCGTCATACCTCCAGCTTCGGCGGCCACGACGGCGACGACGAGTGGCGGTACTGACGCCTATCGACAGGATCCTGCCAGGCACGGATGTCGGCCGTCAGACCGCTTGGACCCGCCGGGTGAACGCCTGCCGGTGCCGGGTCGGCGAGATGTTGGTGGCCCGGCGGAAGTGCGCGCGCAGGTTCCCCGGAGAGCCGAGACCGACCCGGGTGGCGATGTCCTCGACCGTGAGGTCGGTGGTCTCGAGCAGCTCTTTGGTGCGGGCGATGCGCTGCTCGTGCAGCCAGGCGAGCGGGGTGTGTTGCGTGCTGGCGTGGAAGCGGCGGTGGAAGTGGCGGGCGGACATGCGGGCGCGGGCTGCCATCTGTGCGACGGTCAGTGGCTCGCCGAGGTGGTTGAGCATCCACTGCTGGGTGGCGGCGAGCACGTCCTCGCCGGGCGGCATCGGCGGGTGCTCGATGAACTGCGCCTGGTCGCCCTCGTCGCGAGGCGCCATCACGATCCGGCGGGCCACCTGGTTGGCCACCGCCGCACCCAGGTCCTTGCGCAGGATGTGCAAGCACAGTTCGACACCGGACGTGACGCCACCTGAGGTGAGCACGGTGTCGTTGTCGACGAACAGCAGGCCGGGCTTGACCGTGGTCGACGGGTACTGATCCGCGAGGTCGCCGGCGAATGACCAGTGGGTGGTCACGGTCAACCCGTCCAGCACTCCCGCCTGGGCCAGGGCAAACGCGCCCGAGCAGATGGACACCATCCGGGCGCCGCGCTTGGCGGCCGAGCGGAGCAGCCCCAGCGTCATCTGGTCGAGCCTGGTGCTCGCGGCGGCCACGTAGCCAGGAACGATCACCGTCTCTGCCCGGCGCAGCAGGTTGACGTCGCCGTCCGGCGTGAGGATCGGCCCGCCCGCGGCCGCGACCGGCCGCCCGTCGGGCGTGGCCGTCTTGACGTTGTAGAACTCCTCCGCCTCTCGGCCGAACATGTGCAAGGGGATAGCGAAGTCGATCGGGAGCACCTGGTCGAGCAGGACGACGACGATCCGATGTCGCGCCATGGCGGTATCCTATCGCCGATGGGCAGTCCTGCCACCGTCAATCACACCCGGGAACGACGCCTCGAGTCTGGCTGTACGCCACGGCCTCAGCGTCCGGGTCGTTTCGATTGGTCGTCAGGTGCGGTAGCTGCCGTAGCGGAACTCGTC
>JBKPQM010000207.1:0-18408 GCA_046734095.1 Actinomycetota bacterium
GAGCAGGCCGTGCTGCGTGAGTTCGGCGCCGAGCGTTCCGCGCTGCTTCGGGGTGGATGCATTGTCGGCCCCGACGACTCCCAGGTCGGCCGGCTGCCGTGGTGGATCGACCGTGTCGCCCGCGGCGGCGACGTCCTTGCCCCGGCTGGGCCGGAGGACCTCGTCTCGCTGATCGACGCCCGCGACATCGGGCGGTTCGCCCTTACCCGGCCGACCGGCGAATTCGAGGTGACCGGGCCACCGGTCACCCGCGCCGAGTTGCTGAACACGTGCCGCAACATCACCGGCTCGAACTCCGAGTTCACCTGGGTGGCGGGCGACTGGCTGGCCGCACAGGACGTCGAGGAGTGGACTGAGATCCCGCTCTGGTCGAGCAGCCCCGGCACCTTCCGGCACGACAATTCGGCCGCAGTTGCGGCTGGGCTGCGCTCGCGGCCGCTGCGGGACACCGTCGCCGACACCTGGGCGTGGCAGCAGGCCGTCCCTGGTGGCTGGCAGGTGGCTGACCGCACGCCGGGCCTCGATCCGGCCAAAGAGGCAAGTCTGCTCGATGCGTGGCACGGCCGCCCCCACTGACGGTCACGCGGTCGACGCCATCTTCGCCCCGTAGACTCCGGCGCCATGCAGTCGTTGGCCGGCGCCGTGCTCGCAACGAGCCCGATCGACCCACACCACCTGCTGGACAGCTTCGGCCTGGTCGGGCTGATTCTGATCATCTTCGCCGAGTGCGGGCTGCTGATCGGGTTCTTCCTGCCGGGTGACACGTTGCTGTTCGCGGCCGGCCTGCTGCTCGCAGTCGGCCGGCTGCACACCCCGTTGTGGGTGTTCCTCATCACCGTGCCTCTTGCAGCCGTCGCCGGGAACCTGGTCGGCTATTGGATCGGTTATCGGGCCGGGCCAAAGGTGTTCGATCGGCCGAACTCGGCCGTGTTCAAGCCCGAGTACGTCGAGCGCTCGCATGCCTTCTTCGAGCGGTTCGGATCGTGGACAATCATCCTTGCGCGCTTCGTCCCGATCATCCGAACCGTGGCGACCGTCATGGCCGGCGTCGCCAAGATGAGCTTTCGCCGCTACGCCCTGTATTCGGTCATAGGCGGCGTGGTGTGGGCGGTTGGGGTGATCTTGGCCGGGTACTGGCTCGGGCACATCACGTTCGTCCGCAAACACGTCGAGCCGCTGATCGATCCCATCTTGATCGCGGTCGTTTTGCTGTCGCTCATCCCGGTGACGGTCCACTGGCTGCGTGGCCGGCGCAGCGGCCGCCACCGCTCGGCGAAGGTCGACCAGGTCGATGCGTCTGCGGAGACATCGCCGCGCTAGCGCGCGAGCTGGTCGCAATGCTGCTTGAGCGCCTTGTTGCTCGGGGTCAGGTGGACGCCGAAGAACGTCGCGTTGCACTTCTTGGCGTTGTCGTCGATGGCGGAGCGCTGCGTCCAGACGGCTATGCCCAGGCCAACCACGATCGCGGTCAGAATCAGCCGCGCGATGAGCTTGGTGAAGACGAAGCTGAACAACACGCCGGCCAGGATGACCACGACGATCGCGAAGATCGCGAGCGTCTTGGCCTGCTCGGTGCTGAACGCGAGGCTCACGGTCGCGCACGTTAGCGGGTCGGTCTCAGCGCGGCCAGCTAGCCTCGATGTGTGACAGATCTGCCTCCGCCGGCGCCGGCCGGCGCACTGCGTGTTGTTGCACTCGGCGGCATCGGCGAGGTCGGCCGCAACATGACGGTGTTCGAGTACGGCGGGCGACTGCTCGTCGTCGACTGCGGGATGTTGCTCGGCAAGACGAATTCGCCCGGCGTCGACCTGACATTGCCCGACTGGTCGTACTACCGCGACCGCCTCGACGACATCGACGCCGTCGTCCTGACGCATGGCCATGAAGACCACATCGGCGCCCTGCCCTACCTGCTGCGTGAACGGTCCGACGTCCCGCTCATCGGGTCGCGACTCACCCTGGCACTTGTCGCCGCGAGGCTCGACCAGCACCGGATCCGGCCCGAGCTGCGCCGGGTCCGCGAGAGCGACAGCGAGACGGTCGGCGACTGGGAACTCGAATTCTTCGCGGTGAACCACTCGATCCCGGACGCGCTGGCTCTGGCCATTCGAGTCGGCGGCCACACGGTGCTGCACACGGGCGACTTCAAGATGGACCAGACGCCGCTCGACGGGCGGCTCACCGACCTGTCCGGCTTCTCGCGGCTGGGCGACGAGGGCGTCGATCTGCTGCTGTCCGACTCGACGAACGCCGAGGTGCCTGGCTTCATCCCGTCCGAGCGCGAGGTCGGCAAGGTCATCACCGACGTGATCGCCAAGGCGACCGGGCGGGTCATCGTTGCCTGCTTCGCCTCGCACGTGCACCGCGTGCAGCAGGCGCTCGACGCGGCCGTCCAGAGTGAGCGACTCGTGGCGTTCGTGGGCCGCTCCATGGTGCGGAACATGCAAATCGCCCGCGATCTCGGCCTGCTGCACGTGCCAGACGCTGTGTTGATCGATCTCAACGAGGCCGAGGGGTTACCGAGCCGCCGGGTGCTCTACATCTCGACCGGCTCCCAGGGTGAGCCCCTGTCGGCCCTGTCGCGGATGGCCAACCGCGAGCACCCGACGGTACGCATCGTTCCGGACGACACGGTGCTGTTGGCGTCGTCGCTCATCCCCGGCAACGAGACGTCAGTGGGCGAGGTGATCAACGGCCTGTCGCGGCTGGGTGCGACGGTTGTGAACAAGTCGACGGCGCTCGTGCACGTCTCCGGGCATGCGCCGGCGGGCGAGCTGCGCTACCTGCTCAACGCCGTCCACCCGGCCAACCTCATGCCAGTGCACGGCGAGTGGCGGCACCTGCGGGCACACGCCGCCATCGGACGTTCGACCGGGCTGACCGACGAGCAGATCATGCTCGCGGAGGACGGGGCCGTGGTCGACCTTCTCGCGGGCCGCGCGTCGATCGTCGGCACCATCCCGGTCGGCTTCGTCTACGTGGACGGCCTGGCCGTTGGCGACATCGGCGATGCTGCCCTGAAGGATCGGCGCATCCTCGGCGAGGAGGGCTTCATCTCGATCCTCGTCGCGGTCGACCTCTCCAGCGGCAAGGTCGTGTTCGGTCCGGAGATCACCGCGCGCGGCTTCACCGACGACCGGGACGCCCTCGACCCGATCCGCAAAGAGCTGATCACTACGGTTGAGCAGTCGCTGGCCGAGGGCGTGCGCGATGCGGACGCGCTGCAGCACATCGTTCGGCGGACAGTGGGCCGCTGGGTCGACCAGACCTACCGGCGCCGTCCCATGCTGATACCGATGGTGGTCGAAGTCTGAGGCGCTCAGCGCTCGCGGCGAATCGGCGTCAGCGCTCACACCAGCCGATGATCATGGAGTTGTGGCTGCAAACCGACTACAACTCCATGATCATCAAGCGTAGGTGCTCGTTATCGGCGGTGGCCAGCGTGGCGGCGGCTGCCCATCAGAACCAGGCCGCCGAGCAGCAGCAACACCGCACCCGCCGCAATCAGCAGAGGCACGTTGCCCGCACCAGTCGTCGCCAGCCCCGCGGGCAGTGTGGCGGCTGTACTGGACTCGGCCGGTGGCGTCGTCGCCTCAGTTAACGCCGCCGCCGACTCGCTCGGCGACTCCGATGGTGTCGGCGACTCAGATGGTGTCGGGGACTCCGACTCAGACGACGTGCTGCAATCCGCCGTGCAGGGCGGCGTGGAACTCTCACAATCCGCCGTGCAGGGCGGCGTGGAACTCTCGCAATCCGCCGTGCAGGGCGGCGTGGAACTCTCACAATCCGCCGTGCAGGGCGGCGGCGTCTCCGACGGCGTGCACCCGGTGTGCGCCGGGTTCGACTTGCCGATGCCGTTGTTACGGTCGCATTCGTAGCCGGCGTTGTGGTCGTCGCCGCCCGGCATCTGCCCCGGCGGGTTCTTGTTGTCCGCCTTGCCGACGCACCCGGCGCACGGCTTGCCGTTTGCCTCGCCGTTGCCGTTGCCGTTCTGCGACGCGGATCCGTCGCGCGTCGAGTCGTAGGGACCGTGGACGTTCGCGCCGTTTCCGCTGAAGTCAGCGTTCGACGGCGGCTGTGGTGCGGTGGTGTCGCTGCTCGGCTTACCGCTTCCGTTCTTGGGTGTCGCTCCAGCTCCGTTACCACCGATCACGAGGAACGCCACGACGGCGGCGACCGCGATACCGATGGCAGCTTGAAGCAGACGACGGTGCTTCATGCGCACGAGAACTCCCCGATGAGTTATAAGACGCAGTGCCGGACAGCATCCGGACCGATCGCGCACACTAGCGGATCCCGGCATACCGTTGGAAGCGACCCCCCGGGCATGTGCCGCAATCGTGATTCGAGGGCCGCCCGTCCGGAAGAATGGATGACATGACCACAGGTACCTCGCTTCGCCCGGGCACGATTTCACCTCGCCGGGCGGTGCCGCCGTCAATCGTGCGGCCCCACTACGTCGACACCAAGGGGCCGGCCGATTACGACGATCCGATGGTGAAGGACCCGGGCACCATCGCCCGCATGCACATCGCCGGACGCGTCGCCGCCGACGCGCTGGTCGAGGTCGGCCGACATGTCGCACCTGGCGTAACGACCGATGAGCTCGACCGCATCGGCCACGAGTTCATGATCAGCCGTGGCGCTTACCCGTCGACGTTGGGCTACAAGGGGTTCCCGAAGTCAGTGTGCGCGTCGGTCAACGAGGTCATCTGCCACGGCATCCCGGACTCGCGGCCCCTCGAAGAGGGCGACATCGTCAAGATCGACATCACCGCGTTCAAAGACGGGGTGCATGGCGACACCTGCGGCACGTTCTACGCCGGCGACGTCGCACCCGAGGTGCGCGATCTCGGCGAGCGCACGCACGAGGCCTTGCGGCGGGGCATCGCCGCCGTGAAGCCCGGGCGGCCGGTGAACGTCATCGGCCGGGTGATCGAGTCGTACGCGAAGCGGTTCGGCTACGGCGTGGTACGCGACTACACCGGCCACGGCGTCGGGCAATCATTTCACACCAAGCCGACGATCCTGCACTACGACGAGCCGCGAGCGACAACGGTGCTCGAACCCGGCATGACGTTCACGATCGAGCCGATGCTCACCCTCGGCGGAGTCGAGTGGTTCATGTGGGACGACGGCTGGACCGTCCTCACTGCCGACGGCTCCTGGGTCGCGCAATGGGAGCACACCCTGGCGGTCACCGACGACGGCGTCGACATCCTCACGCTTCCGTCCAGCTGAGCAGGCTCCGCGACACGATTGCCAAATCTGGCTCAATCTCGGGGATTCGCTAGAGAGCTCGATACAGTCCGATCGTGGATCCCGTGCGCAACCCGTACGCCCCGGGAGCGGGGCAGCGCCCACCCGAACTCGCCGGTCGCGACGCTGAACTCAAGGCGTTCGACGTGGTGCTCGAACGCGTGTCCCGGGGCCGGCCGGAACGGTCGGTAGTTCTGACCGGGCTGAGGGGCGTAGGCAAGACCGTGCTGCTGAACGCGATGCGCAGCTCGGCTGTACGTCGGGGCTGGGGCACCGGCAAGCTCGAGGCTCGCCCCGATCAGCAGTTGCGCCATCCGCTGGCCGCGGCGCTGCACCTCGCGATTCGCGAACTCGCCAGTCCCAGCAAGGACGAAGAGCGCCATGTCCTCGGTGTGCTCAAGGCGTTCGCGCAGCAGCACGCGCCGACGTCCCGCCGGGGAAAGACGGGGCCGCGCTGGCAACCCGGCATCGACGTTCCGGCGGTGAGCGGGCGGGCTGACTCCGGCGATATCGAGATCGACCTGGTCGAGCTCCTCGCCGACGTCGCCGGACTCGCCGCCGACACCGGCAAGGGCATCGCAATCTTCATCGACGAGATGCAGGACCTACTGCCGGATGACGTCTCTGCCCTGTGCGCGTCCTGTCACGAGCTGTCCCAGCGGGCCGCGCCGCTCGTGGTGGTCGGCGCGGGACTCCCGCACCTTCCGGCCGTGCTGTCAGCCAGCAAGTCGTACTCGGAGCGGCTGTTCCGGTACGCGCGCATCGATCGGCTCGACCGGTCGGCCGCCGACGCCGCGCTGCGCCGACCGGCGCACGACGAGGACGCCGACTTCGCCGACGACGCCCTCGACGCCTTGTACGAGCGCACGGCGGGCTACCCCTACTTCGTCCAGGCGTACGGCAAGGTGGCCTGGGATGTCGCGCCGGCCTCGCCCATCACCGCGGTCGACGTCGCCGTCGCCGCGCCGGAGGCCGAATCCGAGCTGGCGGTCGGCTTCTTCGGCTCCCGCTACGAGAGGGCCACGCCGGCCGAGCGCGAGTACCTCCGCGCCATGGCCGACGTCGACTCCGGCCCGGACGAGGCGGTGCCGACCTCGGCCGTGGCCGACGCGTTGGGGCGCAATCCGCAGTCGCTCTCCCCGGCACGCGACGCGCTGCTCAAGAAGGGGCTCGTCTACTCGGGGCAACGCGGCCGCATCGCGTTCACCGTCCCGCACTTCGCGAAATACCTGCGCGCCCAGGAGTGATCCAAATCGAATGACCGGGACGGTACGGTGGCGCCGTGACGACTCCCCAGCCACTACAGCCCATCGACGAGAACTGGACGACCGCGCTGGCGGTCGCCGCCCATCCGGACGATCTCGAGTACGGCGCGGCGGCAGCGGTCGCCCGCTGGACGGCGCAGGGCAAGCGCATCAGCTACTGCCTGGCCACGAGCGGCGAGGCCGGCATCGACGGCATCCGCCCCGAGGAGGCCGGGCCGCTTCGCGAACGCGAGCAGCGCGAGGCCGCGGCTGTCGTGGGGGTCGAGGACGTCGAGTTCCTGGGCTATCCCGACGGCGTTCTGGAGTACAGCTTGCCGCTGCGGCGCGACATCGCTCGGGCGATCCGCCGTGAACGTCCGCAGATCGTGGTGACCGGCAATTACCGCGACACGTTCGGTCCGGGCATGCTCAACCAGGCCGACCACATCGCAGCCGGACGGGCCGTCATCGACGCCGTGCGCGATGCCGGTAACCGCTGGGTGTTCCGGGGGCTGCTCGATGAGGGGTTCGAACCTTGGAACGGGGTGCGCGCGGTCTTCGTCAGTGGCTCGCCCGATGCCGGGCACGGCGTCGACATCTCCGAGACGTTCGAGAAAGGAATCGCGTCGCTGAAGGCCCATGCGGCCTATTTGGCCGGGCTGGGCGGCGGACCCATGTCCGAGCCGGAGGAGTTCCTGGAATCGTTCGCGCGGATGACCGGCACTCGCATGGGCGTCAAGCTGGCCACCTCGTTCGAGGTGATCAGCTTCGAAATGCCGGAGCTCTAAGCGCCGAAGCCCGCGCGATACGGTCGAAGTCGGCATCGTCATGTAGCAAGGGCACCTCTTCCCGAATGCACACTGCGGCAATCAGGCAGTCGGCGGAGCTGCGCGGTGTGTGTCCGCGGCGTCGTACGTGCCGATAGATGCGCGCCGCGAGGTCGAAGTCGACTAGCGCGGTTTGGTGTGTATAGCGTGCTGGCGAATCCAGGTGTGCATGGCGATGCCGGCCGCAACGCCGGCGTTGATCGAACGCGTCGAGCCGTACTGTGCGATGGAGTAGACGACCTCGGCGGTGGCGCGCGCCTCGTCGGTGAGCCCGCTGCCTTCCTGCCCGAACAGCAGCAGCGCCCGCTCCGGCAGGGCGGCCGATTCGAGCGGCAGCGCGCCCGGCAGGTTATCGATCGCGACGACGGCGTAGTCCGTCGAATTCGCCACGAGCTCGGCGATCGTCTCGACGTGCCGGATGTGCTGGTAGCGATCGGTCACCATCGCGCCCCGGCGATTCCACCGGCGACGTCCGACGATGATCACCTCACGGGCCAGGAAGGCGTTCGCGGTGCGGACCACGGTGCCGATGTTCAGGTCGTGCCGCCAGTTCTCGATCGCCACCGCGAACGGGTGCCGCCGGGTGTCGAGGTCGGCGACGATCGCCTCGACCGTCCAGTACCGGTACTCGTCGCTGACATTGCGCCGGTCACCGTCGGCCAGAAGCTGCGGGTCCAGGCGGGGATCATCCGGCCAGGGCAGGGGGTGCGGCCCCACCCCGACTTCGGTCACGCCAATCCGAGATCAGCCAGGCTGTATATCGCGCGGTAGTCCAGGCCGGCGTCGCGCACAACCACGCCGGCGCCACGGTCGACGATCACCGCAACCCCGACGATCTCGGCGCCGGCCTCTCGCAGCGCAGCGACTGCCGTCAGCACGCTGGCGCCGGTAGTCGACGTGTCCTCGACCGCGAGGACTCGGCGACCCGCGACATCCGGGCCCTCGATGCGGCGCTGCAGCCCGTGCTGCTTGTCCGCCTTGCGGACGACGAAAGCGTCGAGCGTGCCGGCCGAAGCGTGCACCATCGCACTAGCTATCGGGTCGGCGCCTATCGTCAGCCCCCCGGCTGCGTCGTAGGACCAGTCGGCGGTCAGCTCGAGCATTGCCCGCCCGACGAGGGGCGCTCCCTCGCGGTGCAGCGTGACCCGGCGCAAGTCGACGTAGTAGTCGGATTCCTGTCCGGACGACAGCATCACACGACCAGGCACGACCGCGAGCTCCTTGACGAGCGGCAGCAGCTCGTCGCGGGCCGTCACAGCGGTCTCCTGCGCATCACCCGGTACAGCAGCGGACGCGGCACATGGCGGGCTGCGCTGATCATCGCCTTGTAACGGGCACTCGGCACGCTGACCGGCTTGCCCTTGCGTGCATCGGCGAGCGCCTGCGCAACGACGGCAGAGGCGTCGAGCCACATCCAGGCCGGCATCTTGGACTTGTCGGCGTCGGCGCGGTGGTGGAACTCCGTATGCGTGAAGCCGGGGCACACCACGGTGACCTGCACCCCACTGCCCGCCAACTGCACGGCCAGCGCCTCGCTGAACATCGTTACCCAGGCCTTGCTGGCCGAGTAGGACACGTTCCCGCCGCGAGGGACGAACCCGGCCACGGAGGACACGTTGAGGATCTGCCCGCTGTGGCGCCCGGTCATGACCCGCACGGCGGCGTGTGTCAACCGGAGCACAGTGCGGACGTTCACGTCGAGCAGCCGTTCGTCGACCTCCAGATCGACGCTGCCGAACGGGCGGTAGAGGCCGATTCCGGCATTGTTGACGAGCGTGTCGATCGGCGTGGACGTCGACACGATCCGCTCGGCGACGCGCTCACAACCGTCCACTGTGGACAGGTCGGCGGGCAGCACCTCGACCTTGACCGAGTAGTTGCGTTCTAAGGCTTCCCGCGTGGCCGACAGACGCGCCTCGTCACGAGCCACGACCACAAGGTCGTCGCCGCGGGCGGCGAGTTGCCGGGCGAACTCGGCGCCCAGCCCAGCCGAAGCTCCGGTAACCAGCGCAGTGGTCATGACCCCCGGCGCGACTTTCCGCGATTCTTCGCCGCGACGCTCGTTGCCGGGCGCGACGTCTCGGTTCCGCTACGCGTCTTCGACTTGGCCGCGGGTCCGTCCCTGGTCTCGGCTGAAGCCGATGGGGCCGAGGCCGGCTGCTCGGGTGGCGGCGCCGGCCGCACCGGCGCGGACTTCTGCGGGAGCGGCGGCGTCTCGGGCTTGGCCGGGCGAGCCGACGCACGCTTCGACGCGCGGGCGGCGTCTGGTGGCACGCGAGCCGAGAATAGGTCCCGCAGACCGGGCCGTGCGGCGCCGGTAGCCCGCTCACCCTGCTGCTCGGCGCGGACGGCCGCGAAGTATCGCGACGATTCGGGCATTACCAGCAAGACGATGACGGCCAAGCCCGCGAGGCCGATGAGCACGCTGACGACGCGCATCAGGCCCGGGGAGTTGCCGCCGACGGCCAACAGCCGGTACGGGGCAGCAGTTGGCAGCACCGGAATTGCGAACAAGATGATCAGCAACCAGCGGGCCCATCCCTTGCCTCGCCGCATGTTGACCGCAATCAGCACGAGCGCCAGGCCGAAGATCAACGACTGGATCAGGCCGGAGACCAGCCAGTTGTGCACGTCGTGCTCGACGGCGCCGATGTGCGCCGGGCTGAGGTCGTAGTCCTTCTTGAAGTTCTTGTCGGTCGGCTGCAGCTTGTTGTTGCTGTTGACGAACTCGTGACGCAGGTAGTTCTGGTAAGCCCACCACAGCGCCGCGCTGATCACGGTCAGCGCCACCGTCACGATGGTGGCGACGAACGCGAGGTCAACGGTGCGTGGTCGGCGGGTGCCGGCAGGTGCGTCCGCTGTGTCAGTCACGCCGCGCAGTGTACGTGCGACCCGACAGAAATTCAGAAAGCGGCCGCCCCGGGGGCTGCGGACCGCCGACTACAGTCGCTACCAGACCCAGAAGGACACTCGGGGGAGAGCGTGATCCCGCAGCCTCGTCCCGCCAGCGGGCGCAGCGACGCATGAGCGCCCCGATCGAGCCGTGGCCCGACGACTCGCCCATCGACCCCAATCCGCCCTACGAGCATCCGCCGGACGATCGTCGCTTTCCACCCCCCGGGACGTCCGCGCCGCCACCTCCGCGCTACACCGGCTCATATCCGGCGCCATGGGACAGCGGCCGCCCGAACACCATTCCGGCTGCTGCAGTGCTGGCCTACATCGATGCCGGGCTGCTGATCCTCGCCGGGCTGCTGCTGCTGGCCGGGGCGTCGGCCGTCGACAGCTGGAACAACGCGTTCGGCACGCACAACGCGATTACCACCGAGCTGCTCGTCGACGGGCTGATCAACCTGCTCGCCGCGGGCCTGCTGATCGCCGGCGGTGTGATGATCAGCGCCCGCTCCGAGACCGGGCGGACGCTGCTCAGCGCCGGCGGCGGCCTGTGTACCGCCGCCGGCCTCTACTGGGTGGCCCGGACGCATGACCTGGGCGTCCTCTTCTGGACGATCGTGTTCGTCGCTTTGCCGATCATCGCCATATCGCTGGCCTGGACGGCGCCGGCGACGGTCTGGCTGCGCGGCGCGGATCCACGCCGTAGCCCGCCGCGTCCATGAGCCGGTCGTGGCCGCCGCGACAGGGCCTGCGGCGGCCACGAACCGGGGCGACGATCAGGCGGCCGGGCCGACGATCAGCGCTGAACGATCGGGGAACACGTCAACCTTGACCGTCTGCCCGTCGCGGATCTCGCCGGCGAGCAGCTCACGGGCCAGTTGATCGCCGATCGCGGTCTGCACCAAGCGGCGCAGCGGCCGGGCGCCGTACACGGGGTCGAAGCCGTTGATCGCCAGCCACTCGCGGGCGCCGTCGGTCACCTCGAGCGTCAGCCGCCGTGACTGCAGGCGACGGGCCAGCGCCGCGACCTGGATGTCGACGATCTTGGTCAACTCCTCCGTGGTGAGCGAATCGAACACCACGATGTCGTCGAGCCGGTTGAGGAACTCGGGCTTGAAGTGCTCGCGCACCACGGCCAGCACCGCATCCTTCTTCGCCCAGCTCTCAGAGACGCCTGGACTTGCAGTCGGCGCGCCGCCTGCGGCGGCGAGTATCTGCGAACCCAGATTCGAGGTGAGCACCAGGATCGCGTTGCGGAAGTCGACCGTGCGGCCCTGCCCGTCGGTGAGCCGGCCGTCGTCAAGCACCTGCAGCAACACGTCGAACACGTCGGAGTGTGCCTTCTCGACCTCGTCGAGCAGCACGACGCTGTACGGCCGACGGCGCACCGCCTCGGTCAGCTGACCGCCTTCCTCGTATCCGACGTACCCCGGCGGGGCACCCACCAGCCGGGCGACGCTGTGCTTCTCGCTGTACTCCGACATGTCGATACGCACGATCGCCCGCGCGTCGTCGAACAGGAACGCCGCGAGTGCCTTTGCCAACTCGGTCTTGCCCACGCCCGTGGGGCCGAGGAACAGGAACGATCCGGTCGGTCGGTTCGGGTCGCTGATGCCGGCGCGGGCCCGGCGCACGGCGTCGGACACCGCCCGCACGGCCGCCGGCTGCCCGACTACCCGGGCGCCCAGCTCGTCCTCCATCCG
The DNA here is from genome assembly GCA_046734095.1 of Actinomycetota bacterium. Classification (GTDB taxonomy): domain Bacteria; phylum Actinomycetota; class Actinomycetes; order Mycobacteriales; family Jatrophihabitantaceae; genus DASXRA01. The sequence continues at coordinate 11,929 of JBKPQM010000207.1, forward strand.
CAACAGCTTCGCGGTCTCGCCCTCCATCAGCCGCCCGGCCGGGATGCCGGTCCACGACGACACGACGTCGGCGATGTCGTCGGCGGTGACTTCCTCCTTGACGAGCACGTCCTGAACGGGCGCGGCCTCCGCCGCGGCGTCGAGCTCCTTCTGGACCGCGGGGATCTCGGCGTACAGCAGCCGCGACGCCGTCTCGAAGTCGCCGTCGCGCTGCGCGCGCTCCGCCTGACCGCGCAGGTCGTCGAGCCGCTCCTTGAGCTCGCCGACCCGGTTCAGGCCGGACTTCTCCCGCTCCCACCGCGCGTTGAGCGCGTTCAGCTTCTCCTGCTGATCGGCCAGTTCGGCCCGGAGCTTCGCCAGCCGCTCCTTCGACGCCTCGTCGGTCTCCTTGGCGAGCGCCAGCTCTTCCATGTGCAGCCGGTCGACGACGCGCTGCAGCTCGTCGATCTCGACGGGACGCGAGTCGATCTCCATGCGCAGCCGGGACGCCGCCTCGTCGACCAGGTCGATCGCCTTGTCGGGCAGGAACCGGCTCGTGATGTAGCGGTCGGACAGGGTGGCCGCTGCCACGAGGGCGCCGTCGCTGATCTGCACCTTGTGGTGCGCCTCGTAGCGGCCCTTCAGCCCGCGCAGGATGCCGATCGTGTCCTCGACGGACGGCTCGCCCACCAGCACCTGCTGGAAGCGCCGCTCCAGCGCGGCGTCCTTCTCGATGTGTTCGCGGTACTCGTCCAACGTCGTGGCGCCGACCATACGCAGCTCGCCGCGCGCCAGCATGGGCTTGAGCATGTTCGACGCGTCCATCGCGCCTTCGCCGGTCGCGCCAGCCCCCACAACGGTGTGGAGCTCGTCGATGAACGTGATCACTTGGCCCCCGGCGTCCTTGATCTCGTTCAGGACCGCCTTGAGCCGCTCCTCGAATTCGCCCCGGTACTTCGCACCGGCGATCATCGCGCCGAGGTCGAGGGCGACAAGTCGCTTGCCGCGCAGGGATTCCGGAACGTCACCGGCGACTATGCGCTGGGCGAGCCCCTCGACGACAGCGGTCTTGCCGACGCCGGGCTCACCGATCAACACCGGGTTGTTCTTCGTCCGCCGCGACAGCACCTGGATGACCCGGCGGATCTCGGCGTCGCGGCCGATGACCGGGTCGATCTTGCCTTCGCGAGCGCGCGCGGTCAGGTCGACGCCGTACTTTTCCAGCGCCTGGAACGTGCCCTCCGGGTCGGCGGAGGTGACCCGTTGCGACCCGCGCAGCGATGCCAGCGCATCACGCAGGGCACCCGGCTGGGCGCCGAGCACGTCGGCGAGCGCGATCATCAGGTGCTCGGTGGAGACGTACTCGTCGGATCGGTCGCGGGCCTCCCGCTCGGCCGCGCTCAGTACCGCGAGGAACGCTCGGCTGGGCTGCGGGGCGGCCACTGTCGAGCCGGCCGCCGTCGGAAGCGCGTCGACCGTGCGCTGCGCGCCCGCCCGGGCCGCGAGCGGGTCGATGCCGACGGCCTGCAACAGCGGTCGGGTCAGGCTCTCGGAGTCGTCCAGCAGGGCAACGGCCAGATGGGCCGGCTCGACGGCCGGATTACCGCGCTCGGCGGCCAGCTTCACGGCCGACGAGACGGCTTGTTGGCTTCGAGTGGTCAGGTCCATGGGTATGCGTTCTCACCTCGTTGGTCAATGTTCCACCAGTGCCAACGACGCGAAAGTTGAGTCTGTTCCGCTCAAGACGCTCGGATTCTCGGGCCACGGCCCGGTTTCGCGGCGCTGTCTATGCGGACTTTGCCCCTGGGCGGCACGCTGCGGCGCCTCGCCAGCGTGCACTCAGGGGGCAAAGTCGAAGATGCGGTGGGCACCCGCGTTTTGATCCGCCACGGGTCGGTGATCAGTCGATGGGCGTCAGTCGTAGTAGCGGCGCACGCTGGATCCGATGCGCGTGACGTCCGTGCCGTACACGTGGATGGAGATCGCCGTCACGCTGCCGGTGTTGTAGACGCGATGGATGTCCCCGGGTGGGGCGAAGCCGCTGACCGTCCCGACGTGGTTGTCGTTGACCGCCAGCAGATTGAGGCTCTGGTCGAACAGTTCCTCGTGCTCTACGCCCTGGATCACGCCCACCACGCACCACGTCACGTGGTCGTGGATGCGCGTTGCCTGCCCGGGCCGCCACACCGCGGCAATGATCGAGAACGAGCCGTCGGGCTCGACGTGCAAGGTGTGGCTGCGGTAGCCATCTGGCGAGCCGAGGCGCTGCTCGGCGGTCAGGACGTCCGGGTCGGGCAGGTGCCGACGCAGCTGCTCGGCCACCAGCTGCGCCGTCTCGGGCCAGCTGGCGTGCGTGGCGACCGCGGCGCGGATGCCGGCGATCAGCTCCGTCCCCGAACGGGTTGCGGTCGTGGTAGCCATCTACCGATGGTGCGCGGGCGGCAGCCATACGTCTAATGCCAAGTTTCGGGGTGAACCATCGATAGAGTTGATGGATGCTGGACATCACCCGGCTGCGCGTGATCGATGCGGTCGCTCGCCACGGTTCGGTCACCGGCGCCGCCAAGGAGCTGCACTACTCGCAGCCGTCGGTGAGCCATCACCTCGCCCGGCTCGAGGCCGAGACTGGTGCCCAGCTGCTGCAGCGGGTCGGCCGCGGCATCCGGCTGACCGAGGCCGGTCAGCTGCTCGCCGACCGGGCGGCCGAGATCGTCGGACGGATCGACGCCGCCGACGCCGAGTTGGCCGCACACGTCGGACTGACCGCGGGGCGGGTGCGCCTCGCCGGCTTCTCCTCCGCGATCGGATCGCTCGTGCCGCACGCCGCGGCCGTGCTGTCCGGTAAGCATCCAGGCCTGCAGATCAGTCTGATCGACACGCATCCCCCGGAGGCACTGGAGCTGCTGCGCGCGGGCAAGATCGACGTCGCGGTCATCTTCCGCTACGACGAGACCGAGCCCGAACCGGACGGCGTCCGCCTGCACCACCTGCTCGATGACCCGGTCTACCTGTTGTCAAGAGGCCGCGGCCGGACGCTGGCCGCGCTGCGTGACGCGACCTGGATTGCCGGCTGCGAGCGCTGCCGTAGCCACCTGCTGTCGCTGTGCGCCACCGCAGGTTTCGAGCCGCGTATCGGCTACACATCCGACGACATGGTCGTCATGCAGGCGCTGGTCGCCGCCGGCCTGGGGGTGGCGACCCTGCCCGGACTGGCCCTGCGAGCGCACCACGTCGACGGCATTGTCGCGGGCCAGTTGCCGGGCTCGCGCCGCCACGTCTACGCCGCGACCTACGGCGAGCCGCCCGACCCGCCGGCCACGGCCGCATTGCTCGCGGCGCTCGCGCAGGCAACCAACACCCTCACGTAGCGGGAAACGGCCGCGTGGATCTTGGTCGCCCAACGACCCCGAGATCCGCAGGACACGCCTCAACCTCAGGGGCCGCCGTAGCTGCGATCGAATTGCGTCGTGGGCTCGGTCGGCACCCGCGAAACGTTCAGGGTCACCAGGTTGTTCGGCGCCCAGGACACGTCCTCAGACACCAAATCGTCATCGGCGTGGTGGTCATCGAGCTGCGGAATCTGGCCGAGCTTGTCGACCTCATGGGTCAGCGCGTCGAGAACAGACCGCAGTTGAACCTGGGCGACCCGGGCATACGTCCGGACGTACTCGATCTCCGGGACCGAGACGCTGCCGTGCTCACCCGGGGCGACTTCGATGTTGCGGGCGGACTCGGCTGCCGCCTGCTGGGCGCGCTCGAGGATGTCGCGGTATTGCCCGCGGGCGGCCTGGATCAGCTCGCGTGCGTACTGCTCGGCCTCCGCGACGCAGCTGTCGGCCGTCTGCTGAGCCTGGCTGAGCAGTCCGACCGCGTGCACGCTGATCTCGACCCGGGCCTCCCGGTCCTTTTCCGCGCCCTCGCCGCGCAACGCATCCAGCTCGGCTCGCGCGCTGTGCAACTGCGCCCGCAAGGACGTGCGCTCGGAGTCCGCCGACTGGATGTCGTTTGCGACCTTGGACAAGAAGAGCGAGACCTCGTCGACGTCGTAGCCCCGCCGCCTAGTGGAGAACTGAGACTCGCGAACGGCCTCGGGCGACAACGGTGAAGAAAGTTCCCGATCTGAAGATTTCACTGAACGTCACTCCGCTCTGGTACCCCCGTATCTGTCGTGTTGCTCACGCTCGAAACCGCGAAGCGCTCGAATCGAACGTCGGCGCTCGGCACGCCGGCTCGTTTTCAGCTCGGATACCGACTGCTCGACCATGGCCGCCGATCCGCACACCATCACCGCCCGGCCGTCGCGCACCTCGCTGTGAGCGGCGACCGAGCCGACGAGCCCGCGACTGCCCGGGTAGGACGAGTCGTCGGAGACGACCGGCGTGTAGCGAAACCACGGTCGCTGCGTGAGCCGGCTCAGCCGTTCGTGCTCGTAGAGGTTCCAGGGCATCCGGACGCCGTGGAACAGGTCCACGCGCGGGGCCTGGCCGCTGGCCAGCCAGTCGCGGTCGATCTGTTCGAGCACCGCGCGCAGCGGCGCCAAGCCAGTGCCGCCCGCGATCATGAGCAGGTCGCGTGTGTCGCCCGGCTCCCGAACCAGGCCTTCGCCGACAGGAGCGCCCATCCGAACCGTCTCTCCGGGTCGGGTCGAGCGGGCGATGCTCGTGCTCACCTGGCCACCGGCGATCAGCTGTACGTGCAGCTCGATCGTGCCGTCCTCGCGGGGTGCGTTCGCCGGGCTGAAGTACCGCCACAGCCGCGGGCGGTTCGGGACTTCAACGGCGAACGACTGTCCGGGCAGGTACTCGAACGGCTCGCGCGGGCGAATCTGCAGCACGGCGACGTCGAGCGTGCGGCGCTCGACCACGACCACGTCGGCGGGCCACCAGGCCGGGCTTTCGCCTTCGGCTTCCTCGGCGGCCTGGACCATCACCTTGGCCACCAGTCCGTAGGCTGCGGCCCAGTCGGCCGCCAGCTCCTCCGTCCACAGTGGACCGAGGAAGTAGCTCAACGTGGCGAGCAGCGAGGCTCCGACCGCCGGGTAGTAATCCGCGATGGCGCCGAACCGCCGGTGATCGCGACCAAGCTGTTGTAGGACAGGTACGACCTCGTCGATCTGGTGCGCGTTGCTCACGACCGCGCCGAGGGCGGCGACGAGCTTGTCTCGCTGCGCCGCCATGGACACGGGGAACATATCCCGCACTTCGGGGTGGGAAAGGAACAAGTGTGAATAGAAGAACAGCGGGACCTCATCGCCTGACTTCGCTACGGTCTGCCAGCTGTCTTGCAAAGCAGCAGCATCCATCGCGTCAGCCGGCCTCCACCTCGACGATCTCTTTCGCGGTACCGCCGAGGGCCTCACCGACCCGTCCGATGACGGCGGGTGGGACATCAGCCTCGGTGAGCACGGTCACGAGATGGGTGACCACGCGGTTGAAGTCGGCGGTGCTGATGCTGCGGCCTTCGTGCGCGTCGCGCAGATCGCGGCCGTCGTACTCGGCCGGGCCGCCGAGCACCTGTGAGATCAACAAAACTTGGTGCCGCTTGAGGCGGTTCATGTCGGTGCTCGTGAAGTACGGGGCGAGTTCAGGGTCCGCCAGCAGCAGCTCGTAGAACCGATCGACGACGGCAGAGACTGCGCGTCCACCGCCGATGAGGTCGTAGTCGGTCGAGGCTGTCGTGGGGTCGGCCATAAATCAACTCCTAACGGCTGACATAAGTGAGCCCGGCGGGCCACGCCGGGCGCAAGGTCAACCAGTACGGGGGCACTGGACGGCCGGGCTCGTTGCTGCTGGCCGGCAACACCGAACCGCTCCGTCGGGGAGTGATGCTATATCGCCTATCTGAGCCGGCTGCCCAGCCGGTATCTCGGGGAGGGTCCGCCCACTCTTTAGGTCACGCTAACGGCGGCGGCGCAGGCGTTGGATGAGCAAGACCGTGAGCGCGCCGAGCGCGGCGGCGACCAGCAGGGCCACGATGAGCGGCGCGTGAACCTCCGGGCCGACGAATCGAACCCTCACCTCTCGCAGGTTCCCGAGCATGAAGATCACGAGAACGACGACCACGACAGTGACAGCGACGTGCTTCGGCTTGATCTTGCTACGCAACCCGCCGCCCGGCTCTTTCGGGACAGGCGGCTCGCCGGGTGCACTCATGATCGCCTCCTGCGCGGCAACTACGTGTGCCCAGAGATCTACACGAGCGGAACGGCTCAGTCGAGCGTCCGCACCAGATCGGCGACGTCGGCGAGCACCGGATCATGGGTCGCGCACAGCACCGATCGCCCGGCAGCGGCCGCCTCGGCCAGCACCCGTGCCACGATCTCGGCGTGCGCTTCGTCCTGCGACGATGTCGGCTCGTCGAGCACGACGAGTGGACGTTCGACGACGAGCGAGCGGGCCACGGCCACCCGCTGGCGTTCGCCGGCCGAGAGCAGCCGCACTGCGCGCGTGCGCAGCGCGGTAAGTCCGAGTGCCTCGACGATCTTGTCGATCAGGTGCGGGT
>JBKPQM010000208.1:0-29845 GCA_046734095.1 Actinomycetota bacterium
GTGCCCCGCATCGCTGACGTGAAACGCGACCAGTACCAGCCCATCCGGACGGACCACTCGGGCCAGCTCGCGGTAGGCGCGCGCCCGCTCGTCGGGCGTCAGATGGATGATCGAGTAAAGCAGGACGGCGCCGGCCCACGCCTGCTCGGCAACCGGCAGATCGAGCATCGACGCCACCTGGAACTCGATCGCCGGGTAGCGCGAACGGGCGATCTCGATCATCGCCGGGGAAAGATCCAGACCGACGACCGAGGCGCGCAGGTCCGCGAGGTGGGACGCAACGTGGCCCGGGCCGCACCCGATGTCGGCGATGACGCCGCCCGGCTTCACCAGCTCGACGAAGCCAGCGAGCAACGCCCGATCGAGCGGCTTGTGGTCGAGTTCGTGCGCGAACTGCTTCTCGTACTCCTTGGCGACGGCGTCGTAGGCGGTACGAGTCGCGTCGGTCACGGCGGCCACCCTACGCTCGGGCCCATGCCTCGGCGTCCCACCCGCACCGCCCCGACCGTGATCCTGCACGGCTGGCAGGGCAACGAGCCCGAACATTGGCAGACGTGGCTGGCCGCACATCTGGCCGAGGCCGGCCGCGAGGTGCGTTACCCCGAACTTCCCGACGCCGACGAGCCCGAGCGCAGTGCCTGGTTGGCCGCGCTGAAGCCGACTCTGAATGGTCTGCCCGATGACACTTTCGACGTGGTGTGCCACTCGCTCGGCGTGCTGCTGTGGCTGCATCACGTACATGCCGGTGGCGGACCGCGTCCAGCCCGGGTGGCGCTCGTCGCTCCCCCGTCGCCCCACTCGGACGTGGCCGAACTCGCGCCGTTCCTGCCCGCCCCCCTCGAGGTCGACATGGTGCGCCACGCCGCAGACGGGACGGTGCTGGTCTGCTCGAATGACGATCCTTACTGCCCGGAAGGCGCCGCGCTCGCGTATGGGCGTCCGCTGAAGATGCCCACCACCGTGATCCCGGGCGGCGGGCACCTCAACGTGGCGGCCGGTTTCGGCCCGTGGCCGGCGATGCTCGACTGGTGCGGCCGCGACAACCTCGCCTTTATCGCCTGATCCTTTACGGCTTCGGCTCGTGCCCGGCAAACATGGCGAGCATGTCGTAGACGACGTTCGCGGCCGCCAGAGCGGTGAGTTGCGCATGGTCGTAGGCGGGAGAGACCTCGACGACGTCCGCCCCGACGATCGGCAGGTCGACCAGCCCGAGCAGGAACAGCTGCAACTCGCGGGTTGTGAGCCCGCCCGGCTCGGGCGTCCCGGTGCCCGGCGCATGGGCGGGATCGAGCACGTCGATGTCGATGCTGAGGTAGACCGGACGGTCGCCGACGCGTTCGCGGATCCGGTCGAGCGCCTCGTCGACGCCGCGGCGCGCGACGTCGAGCGTCGACACGGTGGCGAAACCCAACCGTCGGTCTTCGCCGAAGTCGGTGCCGGCGAATACCGAGTTGCGGATGCCGACGTGCGCACAATGATCCAGGGCGAGCAGCCCTTCCTCGGACGCCCGCCGGAACGGGGTGCCGTGCGTGTAGCGTGCGCCGAAGTACGTGTCCCAGGTGTCGAGGTGAGCGTCGAAGTGGATCACCGCGACCGGCCCGCTGCGTGCATGTACCGCCCGCAGCAGCGGCAGCGCCACTGTGTGGTCGCCCCCGAGCGAGATGATGCGATCAGCTTTGTCGTACAAGGCATTCGCCGCCGCTTCGATTTGGCCGACCGCCTCGACGATGTCGAACGGATTGGCGCTGACGTCGCCGGCGTCGGCCACCTGAAGCGTCGCCCACGGCGCCACCTCGAGGCCGACGTGGTAGGGCCGCAGCAGCTTGGACCCGGCCCGAATCGCCTCCGGGCCGAAGCGCGCGCCCGGGCGATACGAGGTGCCGGCGTCGAAGGGCACACCCAGCACCGCGACCTCGGCGTGCGCCACCTCGTCCAGGCGGGGCAAACGTGCGAAGGTAACCGGCCCGGCGAAGCGCGGTACCTGCCGAGCATCGGGTGGCTGGGTTATCCCGTCGTGCGCGTGTCCTTCGCGCCACGGCTCGCCGCCCTCAGCCGGGCCGCTGCCCGCGCCACTCATGTGGATCTCCTTCCGGCACACTAGGTGGATCGCCCGTTCGGGCCCGCCAGTCGACCGGCGCCTTGCTCAGGCGCTCATCGTGCCGCTTCCCCGGTCTTGCGCCGCGCTCGGTACGCGGCAACGTGCTGACGGTTGCCGCAGTTGGCCGTGTCGCAATAGATGCGTGAACGGTTGCGGGTCAGATCGACCAGCACGGCGTCGCAGTCATCGGCCGCGCAGACGCGCAGCCGGTCGAGTTCACCGGCCCGGATGAAGTCGGCGAACGCCATCCCGGCCTCGGCGGCGAGCCGGTCGGCCAGCGGTGCGTCCAGCTCGGACACGTGCAGGTGCCAGCCCCAGCCGTCGTGATCGATCAGCCAGGGACGAGCGTGTGCGTCGCGCAGCAACCGGTTGGCCAACTCGACCACCGCGGCGACGTCCGCGGCCTCCCAGGCGGCGCGCAGCCGCGGCCGCAGCGCCCGGACCTGCCGGAGCTCGGAGAGCGTCCCGTCCCGGCGCCCGGTAAAGCCGTGCTTGTCCAGAAGGATTGTCAGCGCGCCGACATCCGTCAGCGTCTCGTCGCCTCGAGCAGCGGTATTCACGAGCGCAGCCGCGGCGACGATGTCCCGAGCCGTGTCATGAGCTAGAACCATATTGACTCCTGACGGGCTGTCCGGTTAACGTCACGTGCTAACACGGTACTAGGGCATGACCCGCGATTCCTGCCCATCGGGGTACGACGCCCCGCAGCGGAACCGCCGGGCATCCCGATGCGTGACAGGAGCGGGGATGGGCTACGGCTGCGCGCTGATGGCGGCGGTGCTCTTCGGCGCGAACGGCAGCGTGGCCAAGGTAGTGCTCGGCGCCGGCGTCACTCCGGCGCAGCTCACCCTGTTCCGATCACTGTCGGCGGCGCTCGTCGGCGGTGTCCTGCTGGCCGCTAGCGATCGCGCCCAGCTGCGCGTGAGCCGACGCGAACTCGTGAACCTGGCCGTGCTCGGCATCGTCGGAGTCGCGCTCATGCAGTGGCTCTACGCACTCGCGATCGGCCGGCTGCCCGTCGGTATCGCGCTGCTGATCGAATACACAGCCGTGCTGATGGTTGCCGTCGTCGGACGCGTATTCTTCGCCGAGGAGGTCAAGCCCCGGCTGTGGCTGGCTATCGGCTGCGTGCTCGTGGGGCTGGCTGTCGTCGCGCAGATCTGGTCGACCGACCTGGCGCCGGTGGGCGTCGCCGTCGCCGGGCTGGCAGCCGTCGCGTTCGCCACGTACCTGATGCTCGGCGAGCGGATCGTGACGAAGACTTCGCCGCTGGCCTCCGCGTTCTGGTCGATGCTGTTCGCGGCCCTGTTCTGGGCGGCGTTCAGCGGCTGGTGGAACATCGATCCCAGCCTGCTCGCCCGGCGGGTTTCGCTCGGCGGCCACCTCGCCGGCACCGTGCTGCCGGTGTGGGTGCTGCTGTGCTACGTGATGGCGCTCGGATCGTTTCTGCCGTTCCTGCTCTCGTTCGTCGCAATCGGACGGCTGCGGGCAACCCCGGCGGGCATTGTTGCCACCACCGAGGTCGTGTTCGGATTCGCCGTCGCCTGGCTGTGGCTGGGCGAGGCGCTGGACACCGCGCAGCTCGTCGGAGCACTCTTCGTGATCGCCGGAGTGGCAGTCGCCCAAACGGCGCGGCGTGCGCGCGCAACAGCCTTCGCCGATTAGCCTCACGTCGATCATCAGTGGCCCCACGACGGTTTCCCCGTCAGCGCAGCCCGGCCGGCAACTCATCGTCAGGAAGCTCGCGGCGGCGCCTAGCTTGCTCGGCCCGGGCGCTCAGTTCAGGTGCGGGCGGGTAACCGACCGCGACGAGCGTGAGGCCATGCGGCGGCGCGACGCCCACCTCACCGGCCCGATCGGTACGACTCAGCAGCGACGCCGGCCACCCGTCGTCCCGCCGCCCCTCGCCCACCGCGATGAGGGCGCCAACCAGGGAGCGCACCATCGAGTGGCAGAACGCGTCAGCCTGCACGGTGCACGTGATCTCGTCGCCATCCCGGATCACATCGAACGACTGAACCGTCCGGATCGAGCTCGCGCCGGCGCGGTAGCGGCAGAAGGCCGAGAAATCATGCTCGCCCACCAGCGTCGCAGCGGCCCGAGCCATCGCCTCGACGTCGAGAGATCGCGGCCACGCCAGAACATGCCTACGGCGCAGGGGGTTCACCGGGCCGTCCGCGACCAGGTAAACATAGCGGCGCCACAGGGCCGAGAAACGCGCATCGAACTCGGCCGGTACCGGGGTCACCGCCGTCACCCGGACGTCCGGAGGGAGCACCCCGTTCACCCGCCGCAGCTCGGGAACCTGCGGTAGCTCGGCGTGGGCGACCTGGCCCAGCGCGTGCACTCCCGCGTCGGTGCGCCCGGCAACGGTCAGCGCGACCGGCACCCGGATGATCCGCGCGAGGGCGTCCTGGAGGACCCCCTGGACGGTGCGCCGGCCGGGCTGCACCGCCCAGCCGGAAAAGTCCGTTCCGTCGTAGGCGACGTCAAGCCGGATGCGAACCGCTGCACACCTCGGCTCGCTCAGAAACGACGCCCAGGCTGGCCACGCACGGCTCAGGAGTCCCCTTCGGTCTCCGCCTCCGACGACGCCCGCGAGAAGCCGGCGTCCTCGGCGGCCTCGTCGCTCTCGAACCACACCTCGGCGTCGGTGCTGTCGTAGGCGGACGAGCCGGGCTCGTGGTAGACCATCGCGTCGACGTCGCCCTTGATCGGGAAACCCTCAGGCTGCGTGCCGTCGTCGAGGGCCACGTGCGAGCCCTCGCCGTAGGGCGCTTCGTCGGTGCTGGCCGACTCTTCGATCTCATCGTCGGTGTCGGCTGCCGTCTCGGCGCCGGCTTCGATCTCATCGTCGGTGTCCGCCGCCGTCTCAACGCGGGCGTCGTCGATCGCCTCATCGGTGTCGGCCTGTGCCTCAGCTGCCTCGTCCGACCCGATCGCCACCTGTGAGCCGGCCGCCGTCGCCACCGAAGCGGCGGTCGGCGATTCGGTCTTCGCCTCCTCGGCAATCTCGGCGGTGCGCCCCGACGGGGCCTTACGCGGCGCGGACTTGGTGCCTCGCGCACGCTCGGCCTCGCGGACGGTCGACTGCGCAGCGGTCACTGCCTCGACCAGTTCGATGACGGCCATGGGCGCGTTGTCGCCCTTGCGCGGGCCGACCTTCACGATGCGGACGTAGCCGCCGGTCCGCTCGGTGAAGGTCGGCCCGATCTCGGCGAACAGCTTGTGCACCACGTCCTTGTCCCGGATGACCCGCATGACCTGCCGCCGGGAGTGCAGGTCACCGCGCTTGGCGAAGGTGATGAGCCGCTCGGCCAGCGGTCGCAGGCGCTTCGCCTTGGCCTCGGTGGTGGTGATCCGGTCGTGCTCGAACAGCGATGTCGCGAGGTTCGCGAGCATAAGCCGCTCGTGCGCCGGACCGGCGCCGAGGCGATGGCCCTTGGAGGGCGTGGGCATGGTGATGACTCCTAGAGTTGCTCGGTTTCGGCGTAGTCGGCGTCGCTGGCGTCGAAGTCGTCGTCGCCGTAGGACTCGACGTGGCTGACATCGAACCCGGGCGGGCTGTCCTTGAGCGACAGGCCGAGGCCGGCGAGCTTGATCTTGACCTCGTCGATCGACTTCGAGCCGAAATTGCGGATGTCGAGCAGGTCGGCCTCGCTGCGGCCAACGAGCTCACCCACGGTGTGGATGCCCTCGCGCTTGAGGCAGTTGTACGAGCGGACGGTGAGATCCAGCTCCTCGATCGGCATCGAGAATGCCGCGATGTCGGCAACTTCGGCGGGCGACGGGCCGACGTCGATGCCCTCAGCCTCCTCGTTCAGCTCGCGGAACAGGCCGAACAGCTCGACGAGCGTGTGTCCGGCGCTCGCGACCGCATCCCGCGGGGTGATCGAGGACTTCGTCTCGACGTCGACGACCAGCCGGTCGAAGTCGGTGCGCTGCTCGACGCGCGTCGCCTCGACGCCATAGGTGACCTTGAGGACCGGCGAGTAGATCGAGTCGATCGGAATGCGACCGATCTCCTGGCCGGGCTGCTTGTTCTGGACGGCGGTCACATAGCCGCGTCCACGCTCGACGACCAATTCGATCTCGAGCCGGCCCTTCTTGTTGATCGTCGCGATCTTCAGGTCGGGGTTGTGCACCGTGACACCGGCCGGCGGCGCGATGTCGGCCGCCGTCACCTCACCCGGGCCCTGCTTGCGCAGATACATGACGACGGGCTCGTCGCTCTCGGAGCTGATCACCAGCTCCTTGAGGTTGAGGATGATGTCGGTGACGTCTTCCTTGACGCCCTCGACCGTCGTGAACTCGTGCAGCACGCCGTCGATGCGGATGCTCGTGACCGCCGCGCCCGGGATGGACGAGAGCAGCGTGCGGCGAAGCGAGTTGCCGAGCGTGTAGCCGAAGCCGGGCTCGAGCGGCTCGATGACGAACCGAGAGCGGTTGTCGGCGATGGGTTCCTCGGTGAGCGAGGGGCGCTGAGAGATCAGCACAGGGTTACTCCTTGGGTCAGGACGCCCGCTATATGACGTCCGTGAATGGGGCTATTCAATTATCTCGTCTCGGTGGGACGGCCGCCCTGAGTCGCCGTCTTCCCTCGTCGCTCGGGCCTCGTTCCTCGGCCACTTGCTCCTCGGTCCAGACGCCGACGTGCGGCCGTCCACCTCGACGGTTATTTCGAGTAGAGCTCGACGATCAGCTGCTCTTGCAGCGGGATGTCGATCTGGGCCCGCTCGGGCAGCTGGTGCACGAGTACGCGCAGCCGGTTCGGGACCACTTGCAGCCACCCCGGTACCGGCCGATCGCCCTGGGTCTCGCGGGCGATGAGGAACGGCGTCAGCTCGAGCGACTTCGCCTTGATGTCGATGACGTCGTACTGCGAGACCCGATAGCTCGGAATGTTGACCTTCTCGCCGTTGACGAGGATGTGGCCGTGGCTGACGAGCTGCCGAGCCTGCCGCCGGGTTCGCGCGATCCCCGAGCGGTAGATCACGTTGTCCAGGCGTGACTCGAGGATCTGCAGCAGGTTGTCGCCGGTCTTGCCCTGTCGCTTGGTCGCCTCTTCGTAGTAGCGACGGAACTGCTTTTCCAGGACGCCGTAGCTGTACTTGGCCTTCTGCTTCTCCTGAATCTGCAGCAGGTACTCGCTCTGCTTGATGCGGGCGCGGCCGTGCTGGCCGGGCGGGTACGGACGGCGCTCGAACGCCCGATCGCCGCCGACCAGGTCGACGTTGAGGCGCCGCGAGATTCGCGTCGATGGGCCGGTGTAGCGCGCCACTATGCCCTCCAGCCTTCGTGCGAACGCTCGTCGTGCTGATGAGCTGCGCTGGCCGGTTGCCAGATCAGCCCGGTGTGCTTGGACATCACACCCTCCGTCGCTTCGGCGGACGGACCCCGTTGTGCGGCTGCGGGGTGACGTCGGCGATGGTGCCCACCTCGAGACCGGCGGCCTGCAGCGATCGGATCGCCGTCTCCCGGCCCGAGCCGGGACCCTTGACGAAAACGTCGACCTTTCGCAGCCCGTGCTCCTGGGCCTTGCGCGCGGCGCTCTCGGCGGCCATCTGCGCGGCGAACGGCGTCGACTTGCGCGAGCCCTTGAACCCGACATGGCCGGCCGAGGCCCAGCTGATCACGTTGCCCTGCGGATCGGAGATCGTGACGATCGTGTTGTTGAACGTGCTCTTGATGTGGGCGTGACCGTGGGAGACGTTCTTCTTCTCCTTGCGCCGCACCTTCTTCGCGGCGGTCTTCCGCGCTGGACCCGGCATTACTTGACCCCGCCAACGTGTCCCGTTGTTCCCGCCACTCGCTCCGCTCGGGCGGAACCACCGGGCCACCCGCAAGCGCCTCCGGCGCGCGGGGCGGGGCTCTTCGCGCGAGCGCTCATCGCGTTGTGGTCAACTTCGGCGCTCATCGCGTTGTGGTCAACTTCGGCGCTCATCGCGTTGTCGGGCGTCACTTCTTGCCTGCCTTCTTCTTGCCGGCGATGGTTTTCTTGGGGCCCTTTCGGGTACGCGCGTTGGTCTTCGTGCGCTGTCCGTGCACCGGAAGCCCGCGCCGGTGCCGGATGCCCTCGTAGCTTCCGATCTCGATCTTGCGGCGGATGTCGGCGGCGACCTCGCGGCGCAGGTCACCCTCGATCTGGTAGTTCGCTTCGATGTAGTCGCGCAACTTGACGAGATCTTCGTCGCCCAGGTCGCGGGTACGCAGGTCCGGGCTCACGCCGGTGGCCTCGAGCGTCTGCTTGGCGCGAGTCCGTCCCAGGCCGTAGATGTAGGTGAGCGCGACCTCCAGGCGCTTGTCGCGCGGCAGGTCGACGCCGGCAAGACGTGCCATGCGGGGTGGTTCTCCCGATTCTGTTTGCGAAGGTATGGTGGCGCACCCGCCCGCCTCTCTTGAGGCGGCCCCGGCCTTCGTCCGAGGGTGTTAGCCGTCCGTGGACGGCATCAGGCGTGCGCCTGCTGGTTAGGCGATCTCAACCCTGACGCTGCTTGTGGCGCAGGTTCTCGCAGATCACCATGACCCGACCGTGACGACGAATGACCTTGCACTTGTCGCAGATCGGTTTGACGCTCGGCTTGACCTTCACGGCCCGCTTTCCTCGTGTCAGGTTGTCTTGTACGGCGGCCGCAGCCGCGGCGTGATCGCTCCGTGCGGCGCGATCGGCTTGCTCTACTTGTAGCGGTAGACGATGCGGCCCCGGGTGAGGTCGTAGGGCGAGAGCTCGACGACCACGCGGTCCTCCGGCAGGATCCGGATGTAGTTCTGCCGCATCTTCCCGCTGATGTGCGCGAGTACCCGGTGCCCGTTGCTCAGCTCCACCCGGAACATCGCGTTCGGCAACGGCTCGACCACGCGTCCTTCGACCTCGATGGCCCCGTCCTTCTTGGCCATATCCTCCGCATTTCGTTGGTACTGCTCTCAGACACGCGTCCGCGCTTGCGACCGATGTGCCGTGAACCGGCGCCGCCAGAGGATTCCGCCCCGCGCCTGCGGCCACAGCAGGCATGCGACAACGGCGGCGTGCGCCGACGACCAGTTTACGCAGCCCGCCGCCCCGGCGCCAATCCGTGCCTGGCGGGACGCCAGACCGGCGGCCCGGCGAGTAGTCCGGCCGTGAGCAGCAGCAGGGTCACGGTGCTCAGCTGGGCCGACAACGCCAACGCGAGCGACCCGCCGAGAGCGCTGGTCGCCACCCGAGTGAGACGGCGGGTGCTGTCGGTGCGACGCACCGCCGCGACCAGGAAGCCCACTGTCGCAATCGCGAGCAGTACCCGAATCGGAGCCTGACTGACCATCGTCATCGGGCCGGCCCGGTCGTCGTGCGCCGCCGACCAGGGCAGCCCCATCGACGCCAGCGTCAACCCGGCCGCTGCCCACATCCGCGTCGACGTGGCCAGCCGCCGGAATGGATCCGGCCTCACCAGGTCGAACCGGACGGACCGGGCGGCGCACTCGCCGGCCCCCCAGAGGGTGCGTCGGCGGGCTGGCGTCCGGGCGCGATCCAAGCGACCACCGCGCCGGCCGCGACACCCAAGGTGGTAACCAGCGAGGTGTTCTTGCCGATGTCCGGCAGCACGAACAACACCCAGTAAAGGCCCAGCCCGGCGGCACCACCGGCGGCGATCTGCCAGGCGCGGTAGGAGGAGAGGCGCAACGTCGAGCGCAAGGACGGAGCGAACGTCAGCGCGGCCGCGATGATGGCCACGGCACCCCACGCCTTGACCGTATGCCAGGCGGTGTGCCCGTCCTCCGGCACCGAAATGCCGAGAACCACCGCCGCCAGGCTCGCCGCCGCGAACAGCCGCAGCGCGGTCGGCAGCCGGGACTCCGGCTGCTGCGGCGCCTGCTCGGGCATCGTCCGCGGAAGGTAAGCGGTCGGAGCACCGGCCGCGGGCGGCGGAGGCGGTGGGCCGGCTGACTCCTGCGGTGACTGCGGCGTCCCATGCATGCTTGGTGGGGGAAACGTCATAGTGGTCCTTTGCCCAGCGGAAAAGTCCCGCAAACGATACCGAGCCGGGCCAAGTGGCGGGAGTGGGGCAGGCGAGAGGCTGAGGTCAGGCCGCCGCCGAGAGCGACACCCCACGGGCGGCCAGCTCGGCGCGACCACCGTCTAGCGCGGTCAGCACCCAGGGGCCGTCGTCCAGGATCGCGACCGTGTGCTCCCAATGAGCCGCCAGCGACCCGTCGGCGGTGGTCACCGTCCAATGGTCGGCGAGCTCGTGCGTCGCGCCCGTGCCGAGAGTGATCATCGGCTCGATGGCCAGCGCCATGCCGGGCACAAGGTGCGGGCCCCGACCCGGCCGGCCGACGTTTTGCACATGCGGATCCATGTGCATCTGCGTGCCGATACCGTGCCCGCCGTAACCGGTGACGATGCCGTAGCGGCCGGATGCGCGCACCGAGGTCTCGACAGCGTAGGAGATGTCGGTCAGCCGACCACCAGCCCGGGCAGCCACCAGCCCGTCCCAGAGTGCCTTCTGGCAGGCAGCAGAGAGCGCAGCCGCGTCAGCCGATACGGAACCGACCGGGACGGTGATCGCGGCGTCGCCGTGCCAGCCGTCGACGATTGCCCCGAAGTCGATCGTGATCAGGTCGCCCTCCCGCAGCACCCGGTCGGGTGACGGGATGCCGTGCACGATCTCGGCGTTCACCGAGGCACAGATGACGGCGGGAAACGGTGGGAAGCCGTAATTGAGGAAGGACGACGTCGCGCCCCCGGCGGCGAGCGCCTCCCGGGCGATGTCATCGAGCTCGGCGGTCGACACCCCCGGTGCCACGGCCTCGCGCATGGCGTCCAGGCCGCGTGCCACCACCAGCCCGGCCTCGCGCATGAGCTTGATCTCGTCGAGCGTCTTGCGCTCGATGTGTTCGCGGCGCAACATCAGCCAGCAAACGGGGCGAGTAGGGCGATCGCGCGCTCCGTGACGTCCTCGACCGGACCGTGGGCGTCCATGCCGACGAGCTGCTCGCGCCCGTTGTAGAACTCGATCAACGGGCGGGTCTGCCGCACGTAGACGTCGAGGCGGTGACGCACCGTGTCGGGGTAGTCGTCGTCGCGGTGGTACAGCTCACCGCCGCATTTGTCGCAAATGCCGGGGACTTTGGGCGGATCAAACTCGACGTGCCACACGTGTCCGCAGCGCTTACACAGCCGCCGTCCGGAAAGACGCCGTACCACCTCGTCGTTGTCGACCTCGAGGTCGAGCACGATGTCGAGCGCCGCGTCGAATTCGTTGAGGATGGCGTCGAGCTCGTGGGCCTGGCCGATCGTGCGCGGGAAACCGTCGAGCAGGAATCCGACCTTGGCGTCGTCTTCGGCCAGCCGCTCGCGCACCATTGCGACCGTCACCTCGTCAGGCACGAGGTCACCCGCGTCCATGTACTTCTTGGCGAGCTTGCCGAGGTCGCTCCCCCCGGACACGTTCCCCCGGAAGATGTCACCGGTCGAGATCTTCGGAATCGCGAAGTGGTCGGCGATGAATTCCGCCTGGGTGCCCTTGCCCGCGCCCGGCGGGCCGACGAGAACCAGCCTCACGCGCCCTCTCCCTTCCCCCGCCCCCGGGTCCGCGCAATAGATCCGTGGCCAGCGGCTGTCGCAACGCCGTGATCGGCCGTCATCGCCGGCCGGCCGTCGCCCGACCGCCGCTCGCTACGACCAAGATCCATCAGCCACGCCCTACCGCAGGAAGCCCTCGTAGTTGCGCTGCATCAGCTGGCTCTCGATCTGTTTCACTGTGTCCAGCCCCACACCTACCATGATCAGCACGGCGGTACCGCCGAACGGGAAATTCTGGTTGTTGCCGCCGGTCAATGAGAAGAAGAAGTTCGGCAGGACGGCAACAATTCCCAGGTAGATCGCCCCCGGAAGCGTAATCCGGGAGAGCACGAACTGCAGATACTCAGCGGTCGGGCGTCCGGGCCGGATGCCCGGAATGAAGCCGCCGTACTTCTTCATATCGTCAGCCCGCTCGACCGGGTTGAACGTGATGCTGACGTAGAAGAACGTGAAGAAGATGATCAACAGGAAGTACACCAGGATGTGGAACCAACTCTGCTGATTGATCACGTACGTATTGACGAACCGCTGGAACTCGCTGCTGCTGTTGCCTTGCAATTGGCTGATCAGCTGTGGGATGTAAAGCAGCGACGAGGCGAAGATGACCGGGATGACGCCGGCCTGATTCACCTTCAACGGCAGGTACGTCGACGTGCCGCCGTACTGGCGTCGTCCGATCATCCGCTTGGCGTATTGCACCGGGATGCGGCGCTGGGCTTGCTCGACGAACACTACGGCGGCGATGATCGCCAGCCCCAGGCAGATGATCAGGAAGAAGACGAAGGCGCCGGAGTTCTGCAGGATCGTGTTGCCCTCGCTCGGGATGCGCGCGGCGATCGAGGTGAACATCAGCACGCTCATGCCGTTGCCGACGCCGCGGTCGGTGATGAGCTCGCCCAGCCACATGACGACCCCGGTGCCCGCCATCATGCACAGGACCATGGTGGACAACGTCCAGATGTCGGTCTTGTACAGCACGGACAGCGGGTTGCCCTGCGCGTCCACACAGCCGGAGAACAGCTGCCCCGACTTGGCGAGCGCGATGAACCCGGTCGATTGCAGGAGCGCCAGGCCGATCGTCAGGTAGCGGCTGTACTGGGTCAGTTTCTGCTGCCCGGCCTGGCCTTCCTTCTTCAGCTGGTCGAAGCGCGGGATCACCACGACGAGCAGCTGGATGATGATGCTCGCTGTGATGTAGGGCAGGATGCCCAGCGCGAACACCGAGAGCTTCAGCAACGCGCCGCCGGAGAACAGGTTCACCAGCGAGTAGATGTTCTTCGTGCCCTGGCTCGCCGTGTCGAGGCACGTGTTGATGTTGTGCAGATTCGTGTTCGGCGTCGGTACCGAGGCCCCGACCCGGTACAGCACGATCATGCTCAGCGTGAAGAGCAACTTCTTCCGCAGGTCCGGCGTGCGGAAAGCTGACGCGAAAGCGCTGAGCACAGATCCTCCTGCACGGATCGTCGGCGATCTTCGCGCCGCGGACGCGGCGCTGGGCCCGAGCCCCTTACATCCAGGTGGTTCAGGCTAACAGGCTGCTGACGGTCGGGTTGCGGTCACAGCTGCGTCACCGTGCCTCCGGCCGCCTGAATCTTCTGCCGAGCGGACTCGGAGAACGCGTGCGCCGTGACGTCGAGCCGCACCGCCCCGAGAGCGCCGTTACCCAGCACCTTCACAGGCTCGCCCGCGCGGACCGCCCCGGCGTTGACGAGTTCGTCGACCCCGACCGTGCCGCCATCGGGGAAGAGCTCGGCGAGGCGCGCGACGTTGACGACTTGGAACTCAGTCCGGAACGCGTTGCGGAAGCCCTTGAGCTTCGGCAGCCGCATGTGCAGCGGCAGCCCACCGCCCTCGAAGCTGGCCGGGATCTGCCCGCGGGCCTTCGAGCCTTTCGTGCCGCGACCGGCCGTCTTGCCCTTGGACCCCTCACCGCGACCCACCCGGGTCCTCTTGGTGTGCGAGCCCGGCGCCGGGCGCAGGTGATGCACCTTAAGAGGCATCAGTACCGATCTCCTTGCTCTTCGGGTGAGCGTTCACGGCCGCGTTCCTGAGGCGAGAACTCACTCACTCGACTTCCTCGACGGTGACGAGATGAGTCACCGTCTTGACCATGCCCCGGATCTCCGGCCGGTCGTCCTTGACGACCACGTCGTGCACCCGCTTGAGGCCCAGCGAGCGCAGCGTCCGGCGCTGATTCTCCTTCTTGCCGATCCCGGAACGGACCTGCGTGATCTTCAATCGTGCCATCGATGCCCTCCGCGCCTCGAGCGTGCGGCCCTGCCATGCTCCCGTGCTCATCAGCCCGCCTGACCCGCCGCCCGTGCGCGCAGCATGCCGGCGGGTGCGACGTCCTCGAGCGGCAGGCCGCGACGGGCCGCGACCTCCTCCGGGCGGACGAGGCTCTTCAGTGCCGCCACGGTGGCGTGCACGATGTTGATCGGGTTGTCCGAGCCCAGCGACTTGGACAGGACGTCGTGGATGCCGGCGCACTCCATGACGGCCCGCACCGGCCCGCCCGCGATGACACCGGTACCGGGACTGGCCGGCTTGAGCAGTACGACCCCGGCGGCAGCCTCGCCCTGGACTGGGTGCGGGATCGTCTGCTGGATGCGCGGTACCCGGAAGAAGTTCTTCTTGGCTTCCTCGACACCCTTGGCGATCGCCGCCGGTACCTCCTTGGCCTTGCCGTATCCGACACCCACGGTGCCATCACCGTCGCCTACGACCACCAGGGCCGTAAAGCTGAACCGGCGCCCACCCTTGACGACCTTCGCGACCCGGTTGATGGTGACGAGCCGCTCGATGTGCGGGCTCTTCTCCGGGGCCGACGCGCCGCCGCGCCCACCGTCGCGGCGATCGCGCCGTTCACTGCGCTCGCCGCCGGTGCGGCCTCCGCGCTGCGGTCCGGGCATGCTATTTCCTCTCGCTGTTCATCAGAATTCCAACCCGGCCTCGCGGGCGGCGTCGGCAAACGCCGCCACTCGGCCGGTATAGGTGTTGCCGCCCCGGTCGAACACGGCCCGGGTAATGCTGGCGTCCTTGGCCTTTTGGGCCAGCTGTTCGCCGAGCTGCTTGGCCCGCGCCGTCTTGTCGCCGTCGGTCAGCTTGTACGTGGACGCCGAGACGAGCGTGGCGCCGTTGCCGTCATCGACCAGCTGCACGAACAAATGCCGCGCGGATCGCGTGACGACCAGGCGTGGGCGCTCCGCGGTGCCGACGACCTTCTTGCGCAACCGGAAGTGCCGGCGCGACCGGGCGACCCGGCGGCTGGCCGAGACGCCGGCCGACTGCCGCGCCTTCTTGAGGATGCTCGTCGCAGCCACGCCTACTGCCCTCCCCGCTCGCCCGCGACGCGCTGGCCCATCGGCTCTTCGCGCGCGACGTTCACTGCCGGATTCACTCCGCTCTTCGCCGCCGCGCGGCGCAGATGCTTACTCATTTCCCTGTCTTCCCTGCCTTGCGGCGCACGACCTCGCCCTGGTAGCGGACGCCCTTGCCCTTGTACGGGTCGGGCTTGCGGAGCTTGCGAATGTTAGCCGCCACCTCGCCGACCTTCTGCTTGTCGATGCCCTCGACGGCAAACCGGGTAGGCGTCTCGACCCGGAACGTGATGCCGTCAGGCGCCTCGACCATCACTGGGTGTGAGTACCCCAGCGCGAACTCGAGGTTGCTGCCCCGGGCCGTAACCCGGTAGCCGGTGCCGACGATCTCGAGCGTCTTCGTGTAGCCCGACGTCACGCCGGTCACCATGTTGGCGATCAGTGTGCGGGACAGGCCGTGCAGCGACCGCGACTCGCGCTCGTCGTCCGGGCGCGAAACCTGCAGCGCACCATCGTCGCCTCGGCGCACCGTGATCGGCTCGACAACCGTGTGGTTCAGTGTGCCCTTGGGGCCCTTCACCGTGACGTGCTGCCCCTCGATCGTGACGTCAACCCCGCCCGGCACTGGGATCGGCAGCTTTCCGATGCGGCTCATGCTGCTACTCCTTTATTCGCGGCCAATTCGAGCCGGCGCGCCACCACTCGCTCCGCTCGGGTGGACACACCGACCCGAGGGCAAGCCTCCGGCGCGCGGCCGCGGCTCTTCGCGCAAGCGCTCATCGCTGCCCTTCTCACCAGACGTAGGCGAGGACTTCCCCGCCCACGCCCCGCTTGGCGGCCTGCCGGTCGGTCAGCAGTCCGGACGATGTCGAGATGATCGCCGTGCCCAGGCCGCCCAGCACTCGTGGCAGGCCGTTCGACTTCGCGTACACCCGCAGGCCGGGCTTGGACACCCGGCGGACCCCGGCGATGCTGCGCTCACGGTTCGGGCCGTACTTCAGGTTCAGCGTCAGCAGCTTGCCGGGCTTCCCCTCACCGGCGTCGCTCACCACGAAGCCCGCGATGTAGCCCTCCTGCTTGAGGATCTCGGCAACGTGTCCCTTGAGCTTCGAGTGCGGCATCTCGACCTGCTCCTGGTAGGCCGAGTTCGCGTTGCGCAGACGGGTGAGCATGTCTGCGATCGGGTCGGTCATCATCGGTTGAGTCTCATTTCTCGCGGCGGTTCCCGGAGGCCTGCCGCGTATTGGCGTTGCACGAAGGGGTCTTACGTCCTGTTGAGTTCTGTAGGCATCCCGGCGGGAAACGTCACCACGAGCTCTTGGTGACGCCTGGGAGTTCTCCGGCATGTGCCAATTCCCGCAGGCAGATCCGGCACAGCCCGAACTTGCGGTATACCGAGCGCGGGCGCCCGCACCGCTGGCACCGGGTGTAGCCGCGCACCGCGAATCGCGGCTTGGCCGCAGCCTTGTTGATCAGCGCCTTCTTTGCCATTCCTCTAGCTCTCCCTGAACGGGAAGCCGAGCGCCCGAAGCAGCGCCCGTCCCTCGTCGTCGGTAGCGGCCGTCGTGACGACCGTGATGTCCATGCCTCGCGGCCGGTCGATTGTGTCGGGGTTGATCTCGTGGAACATCGACTGCTCGGTGAGCCCGAACGTGTAGTTGCCCTTGCCGTCGAACTGGTTCGGCGACAGACCGCGGAAGTCGCGGATGCGGGGCAGCGCCAGCGTCAGCAGCCGGTCGAGGAATTCCCACATCCGGTCGCCGCGCAGCGTGACCTTGGCGCCGATCGGCATGCCCTCGCGCAGCTTGAACTGCGCGATCGACTTGCGAGCACGCTGCACGAGCGGTTTCTGACCGGTGATCAGGGTCAAATCGCGCACCGCGCCGTCCATCAGCTTGGCATCCCGCGCCGCCACGCCGACACCCATGTTGACAACGATCTTCGTCAGGCCGGGCACCTGCATCGGGTTGGCGTAGGAGAACTGCTCCTTGAGCGCCGGCACGATCTCGTTCTGGTAGCGCGTCTTCAGCCGCGGAGTGGGGTAGGTCGTCGCGGCAGTCACTGTTGCACCTCGCTCGCTCTCACTTGAGGTCCTTCCCGGAGCGGCGCGACACGCGTACGTTCTTGCCACTCTCGTCGTCGCGGCGGTAGCCCACCCGGGTGGCCTGGCCGTCGCCGTTGATCACCATCACGTTGCTGGCGCTGATCGCGGCCTCGAAGTGCTCGATGCCGCCGGCCTTGGCGCCCCGCCCCGTCGTGGTGATCCGGTTGTGCTTGGTGACTCGGTTGACGCCCTCGACGACGACCTTGTTCGTCGCCGGGTTGGCCGCGATGACCTTGCCCCGCACGCCGCGGTCCTTGCCGGCGATGACGACGACGTCGTCACCCTTCTTGACCTTCATGTTCTCGCCTCGCTACTGCGGGGGTTTTCCCCGCGATCTGCCGCGTTGCCGTCCCGAAACCGGCGAGTTCCGGGGAAAACGTCGGTCACAGGACCTCCGGTGCCAGGGAAATGATCTTCATGAACCTCTTGTCGCGCAGTTCGCGACCGACCGGACCGAAGATGCGCGTGCCCCGCGGCTCGCCGTCCTGCCTGATCAGCACGGCCGCGTTCTCGTCGAAGCGGATGTAGCTGCCGTCCGGACGACGCCGTTCCTTGGCCGTCCGGACGATGACCGCCTTGACGACGTCGCCCTTCTTGACCCCAGCACCGGGCAGGGCGTCCTTGACCGTGGCGACGATCGTGTCGCCGATGCCGGCGTAGCGCCGACCCGAGCCGCCCATCACCCGGATGCACAAGATCTCCTTGGCACCGGTGTTGTCGGCCACGCGCAAGCGTGACTCTTGCTGAATCACTGCTACTCCTCAATACCTTCTGCACCTGGTCTTGGGCTGGTGACCAGCGGCGCCACGATTGCGCGCCGTCGAGACGCGATCTGATCGATCCTTCCGGCGCGGTCCATTTGCTCTACTTTGCCTTCTCCAGTACTTCCACGACGCGCCAGCGTTTGGTGGCCGACAGCGGCCGGGTCTCCATGATCAGCACCCGGTCGCCGACGCCGACCTGGTTCGACTCGTCGTGCGCCTTGAGCTTGTTGGTGCGCCGGATGACCTTGCTGTAGAGCGCGTGCTTGACGCGGTCCTCCACGGCGACCACCACGGTCTTCTCCATCTTGTCGCTGATGACGAAGCCCTCGCGCGTCTTGCGGAAATTGCGATCAGTGCTCATGCGATGTTCTCCTCGGGCGCCACGGACAGGCCCAGCTCCCGCTCACGCAGGATCGTGTAGATCCGGGCAATCTCGTGCCGGACTGTGCGTAGCCGCCGGTTGTTGTCCAGCTGGCCGGTGGCCATCTGGAAGCGCAGGTTGAACAGCTCTTCCTTGGCCTCCCGCAGCCGCGTCTCGAGCTCGTCGTCGTGCAGTTCGCGGAATTCTGCCGGCGTGGTTGCCATCAGACCTCACCAACTTCGCGCTTGACGATGCGGCACTTCATCGGCAGCTTGTGGATCGCGCGAGTCAGCGCCTCTCGGGCGACCACTTCGTTCGGGAAGGACAGCTCGAACAGCACCCGGCCGGGCTTGACGTTGGCGACCCACCACTCAGGGGAGCCCTTGCCGGACCCCATCCGGGTCTCGGCGGGCTTCTTCGTCAGTGGCCGGTCGGGGAAGATGTTGATCCACACCTTGCCGCCACGCCGGATACGTCGGTTGATCGCGATACGCGCCGACTCGATCTGCCGGTTGGTCACGTAGGCCGGCTCCAGGGCCTGGATGCCGTATTCACCGAACGCGACGTGCGTGCCGCCCGACGCCATGCCCTTGCGGCTCGGATGGTGCTGCTTGCGGTGCTTGACCTTGCGTGGGATCAGCATTTGTGCCTAGCCCTCCTCATCCGATGGCGCCTCCGCGGACGACGTCTCGGCGGACGACGTCTCGTCCGACGACGTCTCGTCCGAGGACGTCTCGGCCACGATCTCGGCCGGTGACTCGCTGCCGTGGCGGGCCTCGACGGCGACGTCCTCGGCGGCGACGCGCGTGATCTCATCAGCCTCGACCGCCGCCGCTTCGATGCTGCGCAGCCGCTCGCCTTCAGCGGCAGTTCCTGACGCCGCGCGGCCTGCCTCGGTGCTGACCCCCGTAGTGCCCTGCGACCCGGAACGCCGCGGCCGGCTGCCGGCCGGGCGATCGCGCCGCTGACGCAGCTGTTCCTCGGCGAGCGCCTTCTCGCGTTCGGCTCGGGAGCCGGTCGGCACCTCACCCTTGTACAGCCAGACCTTCACGCCGATGCGGCCGAACGTCGTCCGGGCCTCGTAGAAGCCGTAATCGATGTTCGCGCGCAGTGTGTGCAGCGGCACGCGGCCTTCACGGTAGAACTCCGAGCGCGACATCTCGGCGCCGCCCAGCCGGCCGGAGCACTGCACCCGAATGCCCTTCACGCCTGGGCTCTTCAGCGCCGACTGCATGCTCTTGCGCATGGCACGACGGAAGCTCACCCGGTTGGAGAGCTGCTCAGCTACACCTTGTGCGACCAACTGTGCGTCGCCCTCGGGGTTCTTGACCTCGAGGATATTCAGCTGCACCTGCTTCTTGGTGAGCTTTTCCAGCTCGCCGCGCAGCCGCTCGGCCTCCGTGCCTCGGCGTCCGATCACAATGCCCGGACGCGCGGTGTGGATGTCGACGCGGACGCGGTCACGGGTCCGCTCGATCTCGACCTTGGCGATGCCGGCGCGCTCCATGCCCTTGCTCATCAGGCGACGGATCGCGACGTCTTCCTTGACGTAGTCCGCGTACTGCTTGTCAGCGAACCATCGGCTCGTGAAGTCGGTGGTGATGCCCAACCGGAACCCGTTTGGGTTGATCTTCTGGCCCATTACCGGGTTCGTCCTTTCGCTTCGATGCTCTCTACCTCGATCGTGATGTGGCTGGTGCGCTTGTTGATGCGGTACGCGCGTCCCTGCGCCCGCGGCCGGAACCGCTTGAGCGTCGGACCGTCGTCGACGTATGCACGGGACACGATCAGCGTCTGCGGGTCCAATGAGAAGTTGTTCTCGGCGTTCGCGATGGCGCTGGCGAGCACCTTCGCGACCGGCTCGCTCGCCGCCTGCGGCGCGAACTGCAACACCGAGAGGGCCTCCTGGGCCGGCAGGTCGCGGATCAGGTCTAGGACCCGGCGCGCCTTGGTGGGCGTGACCCGCACGTATGTCGCCTTCGCGTACGCGGTGTTCACTGCTTCGTCTGCCATCTCAGGTTCCTCAGCCCCGCCGCGACCGACGGTCGTCCCTGATGTGGCCGCGGAACGTGCGCGTCGGCGCGAACTCGCCGAGCTTGTGCCCGACCATGCCCTCGGTGATGAACACCGGCACGTGCTTGCGGCCGTCGTGCACCGCGATCGTGTGCCCGAGCATGTCCGGGATGATCGTCGAGCGCCGCGACCAGGTCTTGATCACGCTCTTGGAGTTCGTGTCGTTGCGCTCGTCGACCTTCCTGAGCAGGTGCTCGTCGACGAACGGCCCCTTCTTCAAACTGCGCGGCATTCCGGGTTACCTCTTCTTGTTCGTACGACGACGGCGGACGATCAGCGTGTCGCTCGGCTTGTGCCGGCGGGTGCGGCCCTCCGGCTTGCCGTTGGGATTCACCGGGTGGCGCCCACCCGAGGTCTTGCCTTCACCACCACCGTGCGGGTGGTCGACCGGGTTCATGGCCACGCCCCGCACGCTTGGGCGCTTGCCCTTCCACCGCATGCGGCCGGCCTTGCCCCAGCTGATGTTCGACTGCTCGGCGTTGCCGACCTCACCGACCGTGGCCCGGCAGCGCACGTCGACGTTGCGGATCTCGCCGGAGGGCATACGCAGCTGCGCGAACGGGCCTTCCTTGGCCACGAGCTGCACGCTCGAGCCGGCGCTGCGCGCGATCTTGGCGCCGCCACCCGGCCGCAACTCGATCGCGTGCACGACCGTGCCCACCGGTATGTTTCGCAGCGGCAGTGCGTTGCCCGGCTTGATGTCCGCGCGCGGACCGTTCTCGACGACGTCGCCCCGCTTGAGCAGCCGCGGCGCGAGGATGTAGCGCTTCTCGCCGTCGGCGTAGTGCAGCAGGGCGATCCGAGCCGTGCGGTTCGGGTCGTATTCGATGTGCGCGACCTTGGCCGGGACGCCGTCCTTGTCGTGCCGCCGGAAATCGATCAACCGGTAGGCCCGCTTGTGACCGCCGCCCTGGTGCCGCGTGGTGATCTTGCCTTGGTTGTTGCGGCCGCCTTTGTTGTGCAGCGGGCGCACCAATGACTTCTCCGGCGTCTCGCGAGTGACCTCGACGAAGTCGGCGACACTCGCACCGCGCCGTCCCGGCGTGGTCGGCTTGTACTTGCGAATAGCCATCAGCTCGTCCCAATCTGGCCGAACACGTCGATCCGGTCTCCGGCCCGCAGCGTCACGACGGCCCGCTTGACGTCCTTGCGCTGGCCATAGCCGAACCGGGTGCGCTTGCGCTTGCCCGGCCGATTGAGCGTGTTGACGTCGGTGACCTTGACGTTGAAGACCTTCTCGACCGCGATCTTGATCTGTGTCTTGTTGGCCAGCGGATGGACGTCGAACGTGTACTTGTTCTCGTCCAGCAGGCCGTAGCTCTTCTCCGAGATCACCGGAGCGAGCAGCACGTCACGAGCGTCGTCAAACATCAGTCCTGCTCCTCGTCGGCGTCGTCGGCGGCCTCGTCAGCCGGTGCCGGGGGAGCCTTCTCCGCCGAGGCCTTCGTGGCCGGAGCCTTCTTCTTGGCGGCCGCCTTCTTCACCGGCGCGGGCTCTTCGGCCCGGGCCTCTGCTTCCGGTTGCGTCACCGCGGCGTCGGCCGCCTCCGCTTCCGGCGACGTCGCCTCGGCTTCGGCTGGCTCGGCCGCCGCTGGCTCGGCCTCTGCTGGCTCGGCCTCGGCTGGCTCGGCCACCGCTACGTCCTCGGCCTCCGTCGGCTCGGCGATCTCCACGATCTCGTCCTCGACCTCGACGCTGCTGGCCGCGCCCTTCGCCGACCTGCCGGTGGGCGGGCCGCCGAGAAATGTCTGCAGCGCGTCCTGCGTGAACACCACGTCGTCGCTGATGAGGACGTCGTACGTGTTGAGCTGACCCGGCTCGAGCAGGTGCACGGTCGGGATATTGCGCAGGCTCTTCCACGTGAGCTCGTCCGCACGTTCGGCGACGACCAGTACGTTCTTAGCGCCGGTGACCTTGGCCAGTGCCTCGGTCGCGGTCTTGGTCGACGGCACGTCGCCGGTGACGAAGGCCGAGACCACGTGCACGTGGTCGTTGCGGGCTCGATCCGACAGCGCACCGCGCAGCGCCGCCGCCTTCATCTTCTTCGGCGTGCGCTGGTCGTAGGTCCGCGGCTTGGGACCGTGGACGACGCCGCCGCCGGCGAACTGGGGTGCGCGCGTTGAACCCTGGCGGGCCCGTCCGGTGCCCTTCTGCCGGTACGGCTTCTTGCCGCCGCCGCGCACCTCGCCGCGCGTCTTCGTCGATGCGGTGCCCGCCCGGGCGGCCGCCTGCTGGGCCACCACGACCTGGTGGATCAGTGCCACGTTCGTCGGCACATCGAACACGTCGGCGGGCAGGGCGACTTCGGCCGTCGGCGCCTTGTCCGAGGTCGGGTCCTGCACAGTCAGCGAGAGGCTCACGATCACGCTCCCTTCGCGGCCGTGCGGACCAGGACGAGGCCGCCGGTCGGGCCGGGGATCGCACCCTTGATCAACAGCAGGCCCTTCTCGGCGTCGACCTTGTGGACGGTGAGGTTCGGTGTGGTCTGCTGCTCGTGGCCCATCCGCCCCGACATGCGCAGCCCCTTGAACACCCGGCCCGGGGTGGCGCAGGCGCCGATCGAGCCCGGTGAGCGGTGCTTGCGTTGGGTGCCGTGCGCGGCGCCCAGACCGCCGAAGCCGTGCCGCTTCATGACGCCTGCGGTGCCCTTGCCCTTGCTGGTACCGGATACGTCGACCGAGGCGCCGGCCTCGAACACCTCCGCGCCGAGTTCCTGGCCGAGCTGGTAGCCCTCGATCGCATCCGTGCGCAGCTCGACCAGGTGCCGCCGCGGGGTCACGTTCGCGGCCCTGTAGTGGCCGGCGACCGGCTTGGTGACCTTGCGTGGGTCGACCTGTCCGTAGGCGAGCTGGACTGCCGTATAGCCGTCCCGTTCCTGGGTACGGATCTGGGTGACGACGCATGGCCCGGCCTTGACGACGGTAACCGGCACGATCCGGTTGTTCTCGTCGAAGACCTGGGTCATGCCGAGCTTCTCGCCTAGGAGACCCCGTATGCCTTTTCCGGTCATTCTCTCCGCCTACTGGATGTTCACGTCGACGCTCGCCGGCAGATCGATACGCATGAGCGCGTCGACCGTCTTCGGCGTCGGGTCGAGAATGTCGATGAGCCGCTTGTGGGTGCGCATCTCGAAGTGCTCGCGGCTGTCCTTGTACTTGTGCGGCGAGCGGATGACGCAGTAGATGTTCTTCTCCGTCGGCAACGGCACGGGGCCGACGACGCGAGCGCCGGTGCGCGTCACCGTCTCGACGATCTTGCGCGCGCTGGCGTCGATGGCCTCATGGTCGTAGGCCTTGAGCCGGATGCGGATCTTCTGTCCCGCCATGGTGGCTAGCTCACCTTCACTGTCGTACTGCCCTAGGAACGAGCCCGCGGTCGTTGACCGGGGCGGTGGGACCCGCCCGGGTGAGTAACCGACCGGCCACGCACCTGGACGAGTCCTATTGAGTTTTGCGTACCGCAGCCGCGCCGGCGGCCAGGAACCCGGTCGGCTCCTTCGGCGCGATCCGCTTGCTCTACAAGCAAATCGCGCCTTTCGGCGCGATCCGCTTGCTCTACTTGCTGATCTTGGTGACGCGTCCCGCGCCCACCGTCCGGCCACCCTCGCGGATCGCGAAACGCAGCCCCTCCTCCATGGCGATCGGCTGGATCAGCTCGACCTTCATGTCGGTGGTGTCGCCCGGCAGGACCATCTCGGTGCCCTCGGGAAGGGTTACCACACCGGTCACGTCCGTCGTCCGGAAGTAGAACTGCGGGCGGTAGTTGTTGAAGAACGGCGTGTGCCGCCCGCCCTCGTCCTTGGACAGGATGTAGACCGTGCCCTCGAAGTTGGTGTGCGGGGTGGACGTTCCGGGCTTGATCACGACCTGACCGCGCTCGACTTCCTCGCGCTTGACGCCGCGCAGCAGCAGGCCGACGTTCTCACCCGCCCGCGCCTCGTCGAGCAGCTTACGGAACATCTCCACGCCGGTGACCGTCGTGGTCTGCTTCTGCGGGTGGATGCCGATGATGTCCACGGTCTCGTTCACCTTCAGCACGCCGCGCTCCACCCGGCCGGTGACGACGGTGCCGCGACCGGTGATGGTGAACACGTCCTCGACCGGCATCAGGAACGGCTTGTCGATCTCGCGCACCGGCTCGGGCACGGAGTCGTCCACCGAGGTCATGAGCTCGAGGACCTTGTCGCCCCACTCCTGGTCGCCCTCGAGCGCCCGGAGCGCGGAAACACGCACGACCGGGACGTCATCGCCCGGGAACTCGTACTGGCTGAGCAACTCGCGGACCTCCAGCTCGACGAGCTCGAGGATCTCCTCGTCGTCGACCATGTCGGCCTTGTTCAGCGCCACCACGATGTACGGCACGCCGACCTGGCGCGCGAGCAGCACGTGCTCGCGCGTCTGCGGCATCGGGCCGTCGGTGGCCGCCACGACCAGGATCGCACCGTCCATCTGCGCCGCGCCGGTGATCATGTTCTTGATGTAGTCGGCATGCCCCGGGCAGTCGACGTGCGCATAGTGCCGCTTGTCGGTCTGGTACTCGACGTGCGCGATGGAGATCGTGATGCCACGCTGCTTCTCCTCGGGCGCCTTGTCGATCTGATCGAACGGCGTGAACGGGTTGACGTCTGGGTACTTATCGTGCAGGACCTTCGTAATCGCCGCGGTGAGAGTGGTCTTGCCGTGGTCGATGTGACCGATGGTGCCGATGTTGACGTGCGGCTTGGTCCGCTCGAACTTCGCCTTCGCCACTTTTGGATCTCCCTTTCTCGGGTCTTCTTGGATCTACGTCTGGGACTTACTCGCCGGTTGCCTTCGCGATGATCTCCCTCGCGACGTTGCCGGGAACCTCGGCGTAGGAGTCGAACTGCATCGAGTAGCTGGCACGACCCTGCGTCTTGGACCGCAGGTCCCCGACGTAGCCGAACATCTCCGACAACGGAACCAGCGCCTTGACGACTCGGGCGCCGCCGCGCTCCTCCATCGCCTGGATCTGGCCTCGCCGCGAGTTGAGGTCGCCGATGACATCACCCATGTTCTCTTCCGGGGTGGTGACCTCAACGGCCATCATCGGCTCGAGCAGCACCGGCTGCGCCTTGCGCGCCGCCGCCTTCAGCACCATCGAGCCGGCGATCTTGAAAGCCATCTCGGACGAGTCGACCTCGTGGTACCCACCGTCGAGCAGCGTCAGCTTGAGCCCCACGAGCGGGTACCCGGCCAGGACGCCGTACTGCATTGCCTCCTGGGCGCCGGCGTCGACCGAAGGGATGAACTCCTTCGGGATGCGACCGCCGGTGACCGCGTTCTCGAACTCGTAGCTCGGGCCGTCAGAGGTCATCTCGAGCGGCTCGAGCTTGACGATCACCTTCGCGTACTGGCCGGAGCCACCCGTCTGCTTGCGGTGGGTGTACTCCTCCTTCTCGACGGTCCGCTTGATCGTCTCGCGGTACGCCACCTGCGGCTTGCCGACGTTCGCCTCGACCTTGAACTCACGCCGCATCCGGTCGACCAGGATCTCCAGGTGCAGCTCGCCCATGCCGGAGATGATCGTCTGGCCGGTGTCCTCGTCGGTGCGGACCCGGAAGGTCGGGTCCTCCTCGGCGAGCTTCTGGATGGCGGTGCCGAGCTTCTCCTGGTCGCTCTTCGTCTTCGGTTCGATCGCGACGTAGATGACCGGATCGGGGAAGGTCATCGACTCCAGGATGATCGGCTTCTGCGGGTCGGCCAGGGTGTCGCCGGTCGTCGTCTGCTTCAGACCAGCGACGGCGATGATGTCGCCGGCGCCGGCGCGCGGCAGCTCCTCCCGCTTGTTGGCGTGCATCTGGTAGATCTTGCCGATGCGCTCCTTGCGGTCCTTCGTGGCGTTCAGGACCTGCTGCCCGTTCTCGAGCACCCCGGAGTAGATGCGCACGAAGGTGAGCTTGCCCAGGTGCTGGTCGGCCGCGATCTTGAAGGCGAGCGCCGACAGCGGCTCGGCCTCGTCGGCGTGCCGGTTGGCCTCGGTGGTGCCGTCCATCAACACGCCGTCGACCCGCGGGATGTCCAGCGGTGACGGCAGGTAGTCGACGACGGCGTCCAGCATCGGCTGCACGCCCTTGTTCTTGAACGCGGATCCGCACAAGACGGGGTTCACCTGGCCGGCGATCGTCGCCCGGCGAATGGCTGCCTTGAGCGTGTCGACGGAGAGATCATCGCCGCCGAGGTAGGCCTCCAGGATCTCCTCGTCGTTCTCGGCGAGCGTCTCGATCATCTTCACGCGCCACTGCGCCGCCTGCTCGGCCAGCTCGGCCGGGATCTCCTCGATCGTGTAGTCCTCACCCTTGACGGTCTCGCCGCGCCAAGTGAGCGCCCGCATCTCCAGCAGGTCGATGACGCCGATGAAATCGGACTCTGCGCCGATCGGCAGCTGCAGCACCAGAGGGTTAGCGCCCAGTCGCTCGACCATCATGTCGACGCAGCGGAAGAAGTCCGCGCCGGTGCGGTCCATCTTGTTGACGAAGCACATGCGCGGGACGTTGTACTTGTCCGCCTGCCGCCAGACCGTCTCGGTCTGCGGCTCGACCCCGGCTACGCCGTCGTAGACGGCGACCGCGCCGTCGAGCACCCGCAGCGACCGCTCGACCTCGGCGGTGAAGTCCACGTGGCCGGGCGTGTCGATGATGTTGATCGTGTGGCCCTTCCACGTGCATTTGGTCGCCGCGGAAGTGATGGTGATGCCGCGCTCTTGCTCCTGCTCCATCCAGTCCATCGTGGCGGCGCCGTCGTGGACCTCACCGATCTTGTAGTTGATGCCGGTGTAAAAGAGGATGCGCTCGGTCGTGGTGGTCTTGCCCGCGTCGATATGCGCCATGATCCCGATGTTGCGGGTCCTGGCGAGTTCGGCGTTGCTAGCCATGATTCCTTCTCTTACGTAGTTTTGCGGGCTTTGCCGTTTCGTTTACCAGCGGTAGTGCGCGAAGGCGCGGTTGGACTCGGCCATCTTGTGCGTGTCTTCGCGACGCTTGACGCTGGCCCCGAGGCCGTTGCTGGCGTCGAGGAGTTCGTTCATGAGGCGCTCGGTCATGGTCTTCTCGCGACGCTGCCGCGAGTAGCTGACCAGCCAGCGCAGGGCGAGCGTGGTGTTACGGGGTGACTTCACCTCGACCGGCACCTGGTAGGTGGCGCCGCCGACGCGGCGGCTCTTGACCTCGAGGGTCGGCTTGACGTTGTCCAGCGCGCGCTTGAGCGTGACCACCGGGTCGGTACCGGTCTTCTCGCGGGCGCCCTCGAGGGCGCCGTACACGATGCGTTCGGCGGTGGACCGCTTGCCGCGCAGCAGCACCTTGTTCACCAGCTGGGTGACCAGGGGTGAGTCGTAAACCGGGTCGACCACCAGCGGACGCTGGGGTGCCGGGCCCTTGCGAGGCATCAGCTCTTCTCCTTCTTCGCCCCGTAGCGGCTGCGGGCCTGCTTGCGGCCGCGCACCCCCTGTGTGTCCAGCGAGCCGCGGATGATCTTGTACCGGACGCCGGGGAGGTCCTTCACCCGTCCGCCGCGAACCAGCACGATCGAGTGCTCCTGCAGGTTGTGCCCTACACCCGGGATGTAGGCCGTGACCTCGATGCCGCTGGTCAGGCGAACCCGGGCAACCTTGCGCAGCGCCGAATTCGGCTTCTTCGGGGTCGTCGTGTAAACGCGCGTGCAGACACCACGACGCTGCGGAGAGCCCTTCAGTGCGGGCGTCTTCGCTTTCCCGATCTTGTCCTGACGGCCCTTGCGGACCAGCTGCTGGATCGTAGGCATGCGGCCTGCAATCTCCTCTTGTCGAACGGTTAGCCGACTGGTGTCTAAACGGTGTCTGGATGGTGCCTGCCCCTCACCGGTCCCCGAGGTCGGGCGTGTCGCCCGTTCCCACAGGCCAGCCCGGCGAGGATTCGCCGGTCCGGGCGGTGAGCCCGTGCCCCTCGCAGCGCTGGCGGGAGCCGAGCGCCCGTGCGGGCACAGAACTATAACCCGGATCGCTCCGGGTACGGTTTCTAGGGTACTCGGCCTGCGCGGTGGGTGCAAAACCGCCCTGATCTCTCGTGATGATCTTCGAGATTTGGCGCGATATCGACCAGAACGCCAAGATCATCGCGCGTCGACCAACGTCAGGACCAGCTGACCGCGTCCGGGGCGGCCAGCACACGGGCCACCACCGACGCGGCGGCGCCACGTACCGCGGCATATGGCCCGATCCGTGAGACTCGGACCTTCGGCGCCGCGATGTCGCGGCTCACGACGCGCTGCTCGAGCTCGGCCTCCAGGGCGGCGGTCAGCCACGGCGCCAAGCGCGCATAGCTCCCGCCGATCACGATGTCGCTGACATCGAGCAGGTTGACGGCAGCGGCCAGGGCGACGCCTAGTGCCCGCCCAGCCCCCGCCAAGACGCCGCCGACGCGCGGGTCGCCCGCGCGGTCGACGAGTTCGTCGAGGTCAGCCACCCGCGCATCTCGTAGCATCGCGTCGAGGCCGGCGTACTGCTCGACGCATCCAGACCCGCCGCAGGTGCACGGTGGACCGGCCGCGTCGACCATGACATGGCCGAGCTCGCCGGCGAAGCCCTGCACGCCGCCGTACAGGCGCCCCTCACGCACCACGCCGGCGCCGACTCCCACGTCGCCCGACACATAGACGAAGTCGCGCAGACCCTCGGCGCTGCCCTCGGCCAGCGCGGCCAGGTTGGCCTCGTTGCCGGCGTCGACGCTCACGCCCAGCAGCACGGCCAGCGTCTCGGCGGCGGCCAAGCCGTTCCAGTGCGGCAGATTCGGCGCTCGGCGCAACACCCCGTCCCGGTCGACCAGCCCAGGCAGCGCGAGACAGCCCCCGGTGATCGGAAGGCCCGCTTCGGCGACCGCCAGATCGGCGAGGGCGGCGGCCCGGCGAAGCGTGGCACCCGGGTCCACCGCCCGGGCGTCGAACGGCTCGACGTGCTGGGCGCGCACACTGCCGTCCAAGCCGATCACGCAGGCCGCGAGGTAGTCGACGTTGATCTCGACGCCGAGCCCGCCGGGGCCACGGGGATTGAGTTGCAGCGGACTACCCGGCCGGCCTGGCGCCCCGCGGTCAGGGTCGAGCACATCGAGCAGCCCAGCGGCAAGTAGCTGGTCGGCCAGGGCTGAGACGGTGGCCCGGGTCAGCCCGGTCGTGTGCGCGATCTGCGCCCGGGTGGTACGCCCGGCCGCCGACACCGCTCCCAGCACCAGGGCCAGGTTGTGTCGCCGGACGGTGTGTTGTCCCGCCGGGGCGAGCGTCAACGGGCCCCCAGCACGTGCTCGACGGCGAGTTGGTTGAGCCGGGCGACGCCGTAACCACGGGCGCCGGCCCGGTCCGGGTCGAAGTCCTCGAACGCCGTCCGATCGGCCCGCAAGTCGGCCAGCGTCTCACCGGGCGCAAGCGTGGGGGTTGCGAGCTCGGCGACGCCACTGGCCTCGATGGCAGCGGCCACTTCTGAGTCGGCCCGAAACGCCTTGGCCCGCTCGCGCAGCAGCAGATACGTACGCATATTCGCGGCCGCCGAGGCCCAGACCCCGCTGATGTCCTCGGTGC
>JBKPQM010000209.1:0-5214 GCA_046734095.1 Actinomycetota bacterium
GGCCCAGGTCGCCGACCTGCAGGCGGTGCGGGCCCGGGCCGCGGCGGCGGTGCCGGCGGACACGCTGAGCTTCGACGCCGGCGCCGCTCCCCGGCGTACTTCCTGCCCGAGGAGTTCTGGTCGGCTCGAGGCGAGCTCGAGCGCGTCCGGCGGATCGCGCGAGCTCGGCGAGCCAGCCCGGACGCCGTGCTCGGTGTCGCGCTAGCCCGCATCGCGGCCGCGGTGCCGCCGAGGGCGATGGTCGATACCGGCATCGGCCACGCGCTCTCGCTCAACGAGTTCGTCGTCGTGCTCGGCGAGCCGACCAAAGGCAAGTCGGTCGCGGCCGACATGGCGCGGGCGGTGGTTAGCCTGCCGGCGCTGGACCTGTTCGAGGTCACGCTCGGGTCCGGGCAGGGCATCCCGGAGTCGTTCATGGGCAGCACGCGCGACGAGGACGGGCACTCGGTTCGGACGCAGGTCCGCGAGCACGTGCTGTTCTACGTCGACGAGGGCGACGGGATGTTCCGCCGGGCCGCGCGGATCGGCGAGGACGTGCTCTCGCTGATCCGGGAGTCCTACTTCGCGCACGCCCTCGGTGGCGGCGGGAACGCCAGCGCCGAGCGCCGGCGCATCATCCCGGCGCACAGCTACGCGATGGGGGGGGCCCGGCCGGCGTGTCCTGGTTGCGGTGCTTGGTTCTGCGGGTCGTCATCTTCGCGCGGCCGGGGGCCGGCTGTGTGCTGTCTGGTGGCTTTCTCAGGCGGTGTCTTCGAGTGCAGGCGCGAGAGCGCGATCCGGGCGGGTCAACATGGCCTGGTATTCGCCGAGGTAGAAGTCGGCTACGCGGGCGGTGGTGAACTGCTGGGCGTATGTGATCGCGCCGTCCCGGTCGGTTGGCGAACGCCCGGCGAGGGCGTCGGAGATCGCCTCGCTCAGCGCGAACGGGTCATCTGGTGCAACGGTCACTCCGCGCGAGTGCGACAAGGTGTCTGTCAGCCCGTCGACGTGGGTTCCGATGACCGGGGCCCCGAGACCGAGACCGAGCACGGCGCTCTGCGACCAGGCCTCTTCCCGGGAGGGAACGACGTGCACGGCGCTGCCGGCGACATAGATCCAGGGCTTGTCCACCCAGCCGGGCATGAGCACGCGAGCGGACAATCCCCGTTGATGGATCCGGTCAGCGAGGCCGGTGCGCAGCGGGCCGTCGCCGAGCAGATAGGCGGACAGATCGTGGCGGTCGAGCAGACAGATCGCCTCGACCAACACGTCCGGGCCCTTGTCCTCGCAGAACCGTCCCGCGAAGGTCAGGCGCGGGGTCCTGAGGCTGCCGCGGGGTGTTGCGCTCAGCCCGGCGACGGGTGAGCGTGCGGGCCTGATGACGTCGGTTCGCACGCCGGCGTTGACGGCGAACCGGGCGGCTGCCGGACCCATCGCGTAGAACCGGTCGATCCGGCAGGCGGCGGGCTGCAGGGACCTGATGCGCCGGGTTGTCCAGTTCACTTGGTTGTGTTCGGTCGCGATGAACGGTGTCCAAGCGTCGATGACCTGTGCGACCGCCCACCACGCCCCGACCATGTGGGCGTGCACGAGGTCGGCGCCGGCGAGCTTGTCCGTCAGCCAGGCCGCGAACCGTCGGGATTGCTCCCACTGCAGATTTCGCTGCGGGTGGACTGCCGAACCGGTTCGGAACGCCACCGTCTGCATGCCGTAGCGCTGGGCGAGGCGAATGCCGTCGTGGGTGGCATCGCCCACGAGCAGCCTCGTGCGCACGCCGTGTCGCCGTTCGAGTTCGCGGGACAGACGCAGCAGCGCCAGCTGGGCACCACCCGGCTCGAGCTTTCCCAGAACGCGTATCACCTGCATCCGTCCGCCCACCGTCCTGACCCCCGGATCAGCGGTCTCGTCGGCCGGGGCTCGTCACAGTAGAGGCGCGCAGCTATCGGATTCAGGCAACTGCGACCGAGGGCCGCCTGTGTTCATGAAAAGTTTACGGCGAATTCCACGACCAGCGGCTCTCGTGCAGCTGGCGCACCGCAAGGCCCGTACCGGACCATCGCCGGGATGGGGATGAGGCCCGGCCATAGGCTCGGCAGGACTTGCTGTCCATCGTGGATGTTGAGAATCGGTGCAACGAAATTCGGTGGGAACTCCTCAAGTCTGGACGGTGCGGCATGAACGCGTTCACCGATGATCCGCGCCACGGTGAGGATCTGCACGCCTGGCAGGTTCTCAAGCCGCTCCTCGACGAGGGAACCTATCTGCCCTGGCGCGGCGATGCGCCCGGCCGGGCTCGTCATCGTGTGCAACGAGATCGTGCACCGCGGCAAAACGCGGATCGTCGAATGCGGCAGCGGTGTCAGCACCGTCGTCCTGGCCCGCCTACTGCGCCAGGGCGGTGGCGGTGCCACCATCGTGGCGCTCGAACACGACGCGCAATGGGCCGCGCTCGTCACGGACATGCTGGCGCGCGGATCGCTGCTCGACGTCGCCCGCGTCGTGCACCCACCCTTGGAGGGCGACCCGCCCTGGTACGCCGGCCCTCACGGAGATGCCCGATCACGTCGATCTTCTCGTGGTCGACGGACCTCCGGCCCACGCCCCTGGACAAGGCCGTCACCGCGCGCCAGCCCTTGCGGCTTTCGGACCGCGCCTGACCGGGACGGCAACCGTCATCCTCGACGACGTGAATCGACCAGGAGAACGCGACGTGCACAGCTGCTGGGAATCCGAGACGTCATGGCGTTTCTCGGTCGACCAAGCCGCCGGCGTGGCAACAGGCCGGCGCAGCCCAGATATCTGACCACATGCTCGTCGACGGTGGACGCCGGGTTCACCGGCCCGAGCGGTGAATTGGTCCACGCCGAGGTACGCATCGGCGATTCGGTCATCATGCTCACCGACGAGACCGACGACGGCGCGCCTGCCAAGTCTCCGCAGTCCCTCGGCCACGTAGTGACCGCGATCATGGCCACCTACTGGGACGACGTCGACGCGGCATGGCAGCGGGCACTGACGGCTGGCGCGGGGGTGGTGTACCCGTTGGTGGATCAGTTCTACGGCGAGCGGGCCGGGCGGCTGCGCGATCCGTTCGGGCAGCAGTGGATGCTCAGCCAGCGCATCGAGAGTATGTCGGCCGAGGAGATGGCACGTCGGGCCGCCGCCTTCTTCGACCAATCCGACTGACTTTGTTCGCTCTGCCCACGATTGACGCCGGCGGCCGCACTCGCCGCGCAGCCCGACCCTGAGTTGGCTTCCTCTGGATCGCTTGGCGCCGCTGAACGGCAGGGACGGTGGGCCGCTTGACGTCGAAACTCGATCTGCACGACATCTCCAACCGCGACCAGCACATCGACCGTGCGCTGCACGCGATCACCGACGAGGCGCTCGCCAAGAAGGCACCGCTCGTCGAGATCATTCCGGGCAAGAGCTCTGGACAGTTGAACAAGCGCGTCCTTCGGTTCCTCGACCGCAACGACATCAAGCCTCTCTCCACCACCGCGTCGAGAAGGACTCCGACAACTTCGGCCGGATCTTCGTCCACTTCCGCTGGAAGTGACCCCCATCCGAACCCGCAGCGCGGGACCCGTCTTGCTCGATGATCTTGGGCTGCGAGCTCCGTACAGATGAAACTCGACCTGCTACGCCGGCGCTGCCCGCAAGGGATCGGCTTGTGGGCGGTAGCCACGGCCTGCACGCATGCCGCGAGAGGCCGATCAAGCGCTGTGCAAGGCCAGACGCGATGCCCTGCTCTCGCTGACTAGTCATGCAGTGATTCCGGCCGGGCTCCTGCTTGTCTGCCGAGCACCGCACGCACGCTGCGGCTCTTCGACGCCAAGGGGCAGGAACTCGCCCTCGCCGCGTGGGAACCCAGGCAGGGCGCGGTGACGCTGGAGGCGAGCGGTAGCCAGAAGGTCTACGTGTTCGACGACAACTGCGCCATCCGAGTTGCTGCGAAAGCCTGACCCCTCAGCCAGTCGCCGAATGCCATGACTGACAAGGGCGCTCGACGTTCGGCCACCCGGTCTCGTGCACGAGTCGGCGATCTGCAGTGCCGACGCCCGAGTTAATGACTCGGTGCTGGTCGCGATGCGAGCTCGGCTAGCCGCCCGTTTGCAGCAGCTGGGCGACCTGTGCGCGAAGCCAGTTCGTACCGTCTGATGCGCGCGGGCAGCGACCATCGTCGATCGACGGGCGGCCCGCGCAGATCAATTCGTGGCGCGCGTCCACCCCTTGCCGCCCCGATGACCCGGCTACCGGACAAGGTTGAACTAGTCGTCGCAATGATCGTCTGCGTACTAAGTGTGCCGTCGAGCCGGTCGCGTAGATGGGGATTTCGGTCCGCTCAGTTCCACGACCCGCGCGGACGCGGGGTGCTTGAGACGTCGGTCGCAATCTCGGCTGCACGCGGCACGATCTAATCACATGGCGATAGCGTTGATCGGTGTTGTACCGAGCCACCGAGCTGATCGGGTATCCCGTTGTTCGGGCCTATTTCCGGCCCGAAGTGACCGGCCTCGAGCACGTCGTGCGCACCGGCGGGGCGATCATCGCCGCCAACCATCTCTCCGCAGCAGATGAGGTGTTCACCCCGGTGGCGGCACGGCGGCAGGTCGTCTACTTCGCCAAAGCCGAGTACTTCACCCAACCCGGACTGCGTGGACGATTCGTCGCACGCCTGTTCCGCGAGTTCGGCCACGTCTCGGTCGAGCGCGGCTCGATCCACGCGGCGGCATCCACCGTCGATATCGGAACTGAGTTGCTCGCCGACGGCAAAGCCCTCGGCATCTACCCCGAGGGCACCCGCTCTCCGGACGGGCGCCTGTACAGGTTCCGAACCGGCGTTGCCCGACTCGCCCTGCGCTCAGGCGCGCCGGTCATCCCGGTCGGGCTGATCGGCACCGACCAGGTCCTGATCGCCGGCGATCGTCGCTGGCACCGCCAGCCGGTCGCCGTGCACTTTGGGCCAGCTCTCAATTTCTCAGGCCGCACCGAAGACGAGCGATCGGCACGCACTCTGCGCGAGGTCACCGAATCGGTGCGGGCCGCCATACAACAACTCTCCGGGCAGGACTACGTCGACTGCTACGCCAGCGCGATAAACACAGCGCGACAACCGTCAATGCCACGAGCCAGAACTCACGACAATCCAGCACGCGAGGGGCGCACCTAGCCGTCGACCCGCGCGGCCCACTCGACGGCCACGGCACGGTGCGTGGCGCGCAGATGGGGACT
>JBKPQM010000210.1:0-16406 GCA_046734095.1 Actinomycetota bacterium
GAGTGGAGCCATTGCCACGACGGTGGGCGGCGCGGTCGCCATCGTCGTGCGCGGGCTCATCGGTGGGCACAACGCGGAATACGCCCTGATTGCCGTGGCCGCCGCCCTGCCGTATGTCGCCGCGGCGCTCACGGCACGCCCATTCGATCGGGAGG
This sequence comes from Actinomycetota bacterium, assembly GCA_046734095.1. GTDB lineage: Bacteria > Actinomycetota > Actinomycetes > Mycobacteriales > Jatrophihabitantaceae > DASXRA01. The sequence continues at coordinate 156 of JBKPQM010000210.1, forward strand.
CGCTCGGGCCCGACGACGTCGAGCGCAGCCACCGGCAAACTGTCGGAGACACCGCTCGCGGGTTCGTGGAAGGCGCCCAGCACATCGCGGCCCGTAAGCCCGCGCTCTATGCCCTGATCATGATCGGGTGCCACCGCTTCTGCTATGGCGTCAGTACGATCTGCGCGCTGCTGCTCTACCGCAACTTCTTCCACGACGAGGGCTTCTTCCGGGCCGGGTTGGCCGGCGTCGGGCAGATCATCACCACCGTGGCGATCGGGGCGGGCGTCGCCGCACTGATCACCCCAGGTGCGACGAGACGGCTCGGCTACGTCCGCTGGCCCGCGCTGCTGCTGGGAGTCTGTGCGGCAGCGGAGATCGGCCTGGGCCTGCCGTACACGATGCAGTTACTCCTGCTTGCCGGGTTCGTGCTTGGGTTCGCGGCCCAAGGGATCAAGATCACCGTCGACACCTTGCTCCAGCAGATCATCGAGGATGAGTACCGCGGCCGGGTGTTCTCGTTGTACGACACGTTGTTCAACATCACCTTCGTCGGCGCGGCGGTGATCACCGCCGTGCTGCTACCTGACACCGGCTACTCGCCTGCGTCGGTCATCGTGCTCGGCGTCATCTACGCCCTCACCGGCCTGTGGTACCTGCGGATCGCCGGACGACTTCCGGCCGTCGAGACTCAGCCGGCCCCGGCCGTTACTGCTGCTCCGCCGCCCACTTCCTGAGTTCTTCGACGGCGCGGTCGTGGCCCAGCGGCCCGTACTCCATGCGCAACGCGAGCAGATGCTTGTACGCCCGCCCGACCATCGGACCGGGCTCGATCCCGAGGACCGCCATGATCTCGTTGCCGTCCAGGTCGGGACGGATCGCGTCCAATTCCTCTTGCTGGCGCAGCCGCGCGATGCGCGCCTCCAGGGCGTCGTACGCGGCGGCCAGGGCGGCGGCCTTGCGCTTGTTGCGCGTCGTGCAGTCCGAGCGGACGAGCTTGTTCAGCCGGGGAAGCAAGGGACCCGCGTCGACGACGTAGCGGCGCACGGCGGAGTCCGTCCACTCGCCGCGACCGTTTCCGTAGAAGCGCAGGTGCAGCAACACCAACTGCGCGACGTCCTCGGCGATCTCTTTCGAGTAGCGCAGCGCCTTGAGGCGCGTGCGGGCCATTCGCGCGCCGACCGCCTCGTGATGGTGGAACGTCACCCGGCCGTCTGGCTCGAACCGCCGAGTGGCCGGCTTGCCGATGTCGTGCAGGAGCGCCGCCCACCGAAGCACCAGATCCGGTTGGTCCTCAAGATCGATGGCCTGATCGAGCACCTGCATGGTGTGCGCGTACACGTCCTTGTGCTGACCGTGTTCGTCGGCGGTCATGCGCAGGGCGGGCAGTTCGGGCAGTACGTAGTCGGCTAGTCCGGTGTCGACAAGAAGCTCCAGTCCGGCGCGGGGGGCGGCGCCGAGCAGGAGCTTGGTCAGCTCGACCTGAACTCGTTCCACGCTGATCCGCTCGATCTCGCCGGCCATCTCGGTCATCGCAGCGTGTACGTCGTCCGCCACGGTTACCTGCAGCGTCGAGACGAAGCGGGCCGCGCGCAGCATCCGCAGCGGATCGTCGGCGAAGGACTCCTCCGGGGTGGACGGGGTACGCAGGACCGCTCGGGCCAGGTCGGCCAGTCCGCCGAAGGGATCGGTGAAGAGGTGATCACCAGTTACCGACAGCGCCATCGCGTTCATCGTGAAGTCGCGGCGACGCAGGTCGTCGAGGAGCGAATCGCCGTAGGCGACCTCGGGCTTGCGGCTCATCCGGTCGTAGCGATCTGCCCGAAAGGTCGTGATTTCGCAATGGCGCTCGTCCAGGCGGACCCCTACCGTGCCGAACTCGATCCCCGTCGTCCACGTCGGCCCCAGCGGCGTGACGATGCGCAGCACCACATCCGGGCGTGCGTCGGTGGTGAAGTCCAGGTCCGCGTCATCGCGTCCTAAGAGTGCGTCGCGAACGGTGCCACCGACCAGGTGTAGCTCGTGCCCCGCGGCCCGGAAGGCCGCGCCTAGTCGCTGGGCCTCATCCGGAACGTCGATCAGGTCCGCGGGGCCCTGCGCAAGCACAGATTCCCGCTCGTTGCGCGAGCGCTCATCGCGGTGCGCGGCGGCGCGGTTCGGCCCGCGGTGGTCCGTCACGGACGGTCACGCTACCGGCCGGCCGCTACCATCAGCGCATGCCCCGAGGCTCGAATTCGCCGCGGCGCTCGGGCAACAACAGATCTCGACGCGGGCGGGTCAGGCTCAAGCGCGTCGATGAGACGAGCGCCGGCGGCCTGGTCGTCGATTTGGACGGCGACGTCCCGCGCGGCGCCCTCATCGGGCGCGTCGATCGGCGCGGGCGGCTGCTGTGGTCACTACCGAAGGGGCACGTCGAGCCCGGTGAGACATCGGAACAAGCCGCAATTCGTGAGGTAGCTGAGGAAACCGGCATTAGTGGTGAGATCCTCGCCAGCCTCGGCACGATCGACTTCTGGTTCATCGCGGACGGCCGTCGGGTGCACAAGACCGTGCACCACTTTCTGTTGCGGGCCGTGGGTGGCGAGCTCTCCGACGCCGACATCGAGGTGAGCGAGGTGGCCTGGGTGCCGCTTCCCGAGATCACCGGCCAGCTGGCCTATCCCGACGAGCGGGGCCTGGTGGACGCGGCGGGCCGGCTGCTCGCGGAGACCGCGTGAGGTTTCGGACGGCCTCGGGCGGCCTGCTCGCAGGCGCCGGTGTTCTCCTCGCCCTCGTGGCGGCGGCGCCGCCGGTGGCGGCCCAGCCGGGATTGAGCGACAGGAGCGTCACGGTGGTGATCACCGACATGACACCGACGACTCCGAAGTACACGGAGGCGCCCAGTCCGCTCACCATCACGTTGTTGCTGACCAACACCACCGACCAACCGCTGTACAACGTCACCATCGACGTCGAACGCGATGCGCAGGTGATTCAGGAAAAGCTGCTCGCGCAGTTGATGGCCGACCCGGCGCCGAGTCAGGACCAGAGTCAGCTCTCGCCATTGAAACCGCTGCCGATCCCGACATTGGCTCCGCATGAGAGACGGCCGATCACGTATCAGACGACGACGAGCAGCGCCGTCGATGGCGGGGGCATTTGCCTGTGCTTCGAGTCGGGCGGCGGCGTCTACCCGATCAACTTCACCGTATCGGCGGCTCCCGACCCGGACGCGGGCACGACCGTCGTCGGCTTCGGCCAGACCTACCTGCCGGCGTTCAAAGATCAACCCCAGCGGATGCGGGTCAGCTGGGTGTGGCCGCTCATCGACCGGCCGCATCGCCTGCGCGACGGCACGTCGTTCATCGACGACGACCTCGCTACGTCCGTCAGTCCCGGCGGCCGGCTGTTCGACGCGCTTACCGTGGTGGAAAGAGTCGTCCCGTCCGTGCACTTGACGCTTATGATCGACCCCGAGTTGCTCGACGAGCTCGCGACGATGAGCCAGCCCTACCACGTCATCTCCGGTGGCAAGACGGTCGACGGCAAGGGCACGGCCGCGGCCCAGGCCTGGTTGAAACGGCTGAAGTCCGTCGTCACATCCACGCAGGTCAGCCTCACCCCGTACAGCGACCCGGATATCGACGCGGTCACCGCGGCCGGCCTGAACTGGTCGGACACCTTCGGGCCCGATCAGGTGACCCGGACCGTGGCCGCGCTGGGCATGCCGGCCACCACTGACACGGCGTGGCCGCCGCGCGGGGTCGTCACCTCCGCTGCGCTGCAGCGCATCCTGGCGCGAGGCACCACGTCGGAGGTTGTACTAAGCGACACGATCTTCCCTGGCACCGGCCAGATCACGCCCAAGCCGGACGCACTCGCGCCACTGCCCGCCCAGTTCGGCGCCTCGGGCACCGTCGCTGCAGTGACCGACAGCACCCTGCAGACGTGGTCAGCCCGGACTCTGACCGCCGGCGGCTCGGCCGCTTTGCCGCAGCTCGCGTCCGATCTGGCCGTCCGCGCGGCCGAACAATCCGACCGGTCGCATTACGTCGTGATCACGGCACCGCGGTACGTCGATGTCGACCCCGGCCTGGGCGTCCGCACCCTGTTGGAGACAGCGCGCACGTCCTGGTCGACATCGGCGACCCTGGACGAGGCGGCCCGGACGACCAAGCCTGTCGATCACGGCCGGTTGGTCGAGCCCTCCACCGAGGGACAGCTGCCGCCGGCGGCGATCTCGGCCGCTCAGTCGGCCACGCGCTACTTTCATTCGTTCGCCACCGCCCTGAACAGTGCTGACGCCACCGCCCTGCTGGGCGGACTGCCGGCCGCCGTGCAGCGGGCCGAGTCCGCCGCATGGCAGGTCGATCCGGCTCGTGGGGTGCGGTTTGCGCAGCGGCTCACCGATCAGGTCGGCACATGGCAGCGCGCCGTGCACATCCTGCGACCGTCCAGCGGCACCTACACGCTCGCGTCCACCGATTCCCCGCTGCCGATTACCGTCGTCAACGGGCTGCCGGTCGACGTCCGGGTGCGCGTCCGCATAACGACGGCGAACGGGGTATCCGGTTTCCGGTCGGACGAGCGGGTGCAGACGATTCCGCGGGCGGCATCGCCGAACAGCCCGACACGCAGCACGCTCAAGATCCAGACACACGTGCAGCGCGCGGGCACCTTCCAGGTCGACGCCCTGCTCCTCGCTCCGGACGGCACCCAGCTCGGCAGCGCCGTGCCCTTGTCCATCCACTGCACCGCCCTCGGCGCGGTGGGCGTCATCATCACCGCGGTTGCCGGCGGCCTGCTCGTGCTGGCCCTCGCCTACCGGGTCCACCGGCGCCTCCGGGCTCGAGCGCACCGGCCGACGGCCGAGGCGCCGCCCCGCGAACCCGCAGGCATCGTGCAATGAGCGACGGGTCTGAGAAGAGCGCCTCGGAGGGGCCTTCGTCGAGCACGGCGAGCGCCGAGGACGAGGGCTGGAGCGAGCCGTCCCACTACGGCCGGGGCTTGATCACGATCGAGCCGCGGATGTTCACCGAAGACCCGTCGATGACGGGCGTGTTCATGCCGGCGTGGCAACACGTCGCTGCGGACGACTGGCAGCACGCCGACGAACAGTGGGGCGCCACGACATACGCCGGGCGACCGAAGGACGGCCCGGACACGACCAGCCGCGTCGCGGAGCGGGGTAAGCCGGCCGAGCGTGGCCTACTCGCGTCCAGCCGGACGATGGCGATCGCCAGCACGGCCAGCCGGCTGACCGGATTCATGCGCAGCGTCGTGCTGGCCGCCGCGCTCGGGGCCGGACTCGTGGCTGACGCCTACAACGGCGCGAACAGCTTCCCGAACATGGTGTACGAACTGATGCTCGGCGGAGTGCTGTCGAGCGTGCTGATCCCGCTGCTCGTGCGCGCCGAGGAGCGTGACAAGGACCGCGGCGAGGCGTACACCCAGCGACTACTGTCCCTGGCGATCGTGGCCCTCGGCATTGCCACACTCGTCGCCGTCTTGGCCGCACCGCTCCTCGCGTCGCTCTTCGTCAACGACCCCAGCCAGCGCGATCTGACGACGACTTTCGCCACGCTCCTCTTGCCCGAGATCTTCTTCTACGGCCTGGGGGCGATGTTCATCGCCATCCTGAACATCCGCAACGTGTACGGCCCCGGCGCCTGGGCGCCTGTTCTCAACAACGTCATCGTGATCGCCACCGTCGGCATCTTCGCGCTGCTGCCCGGTCCGGCGACGCTCACTCCGTCGAACCTGACCGACGCCCAGATCCTGGTCCTCGGCATCGGCACCACGCTGGGCATCGCCGCGCAGGCCCTGGTGCTGCTGCCGTCGTTGCACCGGGCGGGATTCCGATGGCGGTGGCGACTGCGCGCACAGCGCCACGAAGGGGAGATGAGGGAGGTCGGTGCGCTCACCGGCTGGGTGCTCGGCTACGTGGTCGCGAGTCAGATCGGCCTCAGCGTGATCCTCAAGGTCGGCTTCAACCACAACGGCGTCACCAACTTCACCTACGCGGATCTGCTGTTCCAGGTTCCGTACGGCATCCTCGGCGTCTCCCTACTGACGGCGTTGATGCCCCGCATGTCCCGCGCGGCCGCGCGGGGCGACCGCCAGGGCGTGATCGAGCACCTGGGGCTGGGCGCGCGCCTCTCCGCGGCAGCGCTCGTGCCGGTGACGATCGGGCTGATCGTGCTCGGGCCCTCGTTGGGGCTGACGATCTTCCTGGGCCGTACGGATCAAGAGCAAGCGCGGCTGATCGGCACGACGCTGGCCCTGTCGGCGTTCGGGCTGCTGCCGTTCGCCCTCGTGATGCTGCAAATGCGGGTGTTCTACGCGATGCGCGACGCGCGGACGCCCACACTGGTCAATGTCTGCATGGTGGCGACAAAGGTCGCCTTGGTGCTGATCGTCGCGGAGGTGGCCCACGGCGACCACGTCGTCGAGTCGCTGAACGTTGCGACATCGGTGTCCTACGTGGTGGGCGCCGTGCTCGGTCACTACTTGCTCACCCGCCGGTTCGGGCCGCTTGGATTCAGCCGCGTGCTCCAGACGATCGTGCGTATCGGCGTCGCCTCGCTCGCGGGCGGCGCGGCGGCGCTGGGCATGGTGCTGCTCGGCCGGGCCGTCGCCGGTGACGGTCGAACGGGTGCCCTGATCGGCGTTGTCGGAGGCAGCATCGTCGGGCTGACCGTGATGCTGGCCGCCGCGTGGCGAATGCGCATCCCCGAGGTCCGCGACATCGCGGCCGCCGCGCGGGGCCGATCGTCCTAGCTGAGCTGGGGCGGCGGGAATGTTGCGACCCCTAGGATGGTTTGCGCGGGACGAGGAGATGCATTGTGACGAACTCGCAGCACCGAAACGTCATCATTATCGGTTCCGGACCGGCCGGATACACGTCAGCTCTCTACACTGCGCGGGCCGATTTGGCGCCGTTGCTGTTCGAAGGCGTGCAGTTCGGTGGTGCGTTGATGACCACCACCGAGGTGGAGAACTATCCCGGCTTTCCGGACGGCATCATGGGCCCGGACCTGATGGCCAAGATGCGCGCCCAGGCCGAGCGGTTCGGCGCCGAGATCATCAGCGACGACGTGACCTCTGTGGACTTGACCGGCTCGACCAAGATCGTCCGTACCCACCACGGTGAATACACCGCCGACGCCGTGATCGTGGCCATGGGATCGGCTTACCGCAAGCTCGGCATCCCTCGTGAGGCCGAGCTTTCCGGGCACGGCGTCTCGTGGTGTGCCACGTGCGACGGATTCTTCTTCCGCGACAAGGACATCGCCGTGGTCGGCGGCGGCGACACCGCCATGGAGGAAGCCAACTTCCTCACTCGGTTCGCCAAGTCGGTGACCGTCGTGCACCGCCGCGACGGCCTGCGCGCCACTGCCATCATGGCCGACCGCGCGTTCGCCAACGACAAGATCAACTGGGCGTGGAACTCGGAGGTGGTCGACATCCACGGCGATCAGACCGTCGACGGCATCCGCGTGCGCGACACCGTCACGGACGCCGAGCGCGACCTCGCCGTTCAGGGCCTGTTCATCGCGATCGGCCACGAACCGCGAAGCGAGCTCGTGAAGGGGCAGATCGAGCTCGACGACGAGGGCTACATCCTGACCCATGACGGCACGACCAAGACGAACCTCGACGGCGTGTTCGCCGCCGGGGACATCGTCGATCACACGTATCGTCAGGCCGTGACCGCTGCCGGCACCGGCTGCCAGGCCGCCCTCGACGCGGAGCGGTTCCTCAACCGGCTCCACGACTTGGCCGAGGTGCCCGGGCCGGGTGCGACCGCCGTCACGGAATGACGACTAGTCGAGCTCCGTTACACCACCGCATCCCAAACAAACCAGGAGAACCCAATGGGTCAGAACACGAAGACCGTCACCGATGCGACGTTCGCGGACGAGGTCCTGCAGGCCGACGGGCCGGTGCTGGTCGATTTCTGGGCTGAGTGGTGCGGACCGTGCAAGATGGTGTCGCCGGTGCTGGACGAGATCGCCGGGGAGCACCCCGACAAGATCACCGTCGCAAAGGTGAACATCGACGAGAACCCCCGCATCGCACGGGACTACCAGATCATGTCCATCCCGACGATGTCGGTCTTCCAGAAGGGCCAGGTCGTGAAGTCGATCGTCGGCGCCCGGCCGAAGGCAGCCATCCTTCGGGAACTGGCGGATTTCATCTAATTCGTCCGTGATGTCATAACAAAGGCGGCCACCACCCGGTGGCCGCCTTTGGCTGTGATCACGGCTGCCGATCGATTCCCACCGGGTTCGTCAAGGCGCCTGGACCTACGGTTGGCGCGCCGCCTGTGGCGGCTGACCGCGGGGCTTGTCATGTTATGCCACGGTGAGGATGAAACGCCCAGGTGCCAGCCACATTCGGTATCCGCCGAGCACTGAGGCACAATGGCTCACGCCCAGTCAGTCTCCGGGCCACTGACACTGCAGCGACTAGCTCCGTGAGGTTTCCCGCTCCGATGCAGCCACTCCGCCGCGGCGCCAACGGGGACGCCGTCGCCGAAGTGCGACGCGTGCTCGCCGGACTCGGCCTGATTGCCAATGTCGACCCTGCCACCGAGTCGACCTACGATCAGGCCACCGAGTTGGCGGTCCGTCATTTCCAGCAGCGACGTGGCCTGTCCGTGGACGGCGTCGTCGGTCCGGAGACGTACGCGGCGCTGTCCGGGTCCCGCTGGCGCCTCGGCGACCGCGTCCTCGGCCACAACGCGACGAACCCGTTCGCCGGCGACGATGTCGTCTCGCTGCAGGAGCAGCTGCTCGAGATGGGCTACGACATCGTCCGTCCCGACGGCGTGTTCGGCCGTCGAACTGAGGGCGCGTTGCGGGCATTTCAGCACGATTACGGCCTGACGCCCGACGGCATCTGCGGCCCCGCCACACTGCGCTCCTTGCGCCAGTTGACCCGGCGCGTGATCGGCGGACGCCCTCAACTCCTGCGCGAGCAGATGCGCGTCGCCGAGTCCGGGCCAAGTCTGCTCGGGAAGCGGCTGGTGCTCGACCCGGGACACGGTGGCGACGATCGCGGCGTCGAGGTCGAGGGCGTCTGCGAGGCGGATATCGCCTGGGATCTCGCCACTCGGCTCGAGGGACGCCTCACCGCCCTCGGCGTGACCACGTGGTTGACCCGCGGGCCGAACAACGGCAAGACCGACGAGGAACGGGCCGGCTTCGCCAACGAGGTCGGCGCCGACGCGCTGCTGTCTCTGCACGTCGACGGCGCGTCCTCAGCATTGGCCAACGGAGTCGCGAGCTACCACTACGGCGCCGGCGAATCGAGTTCGACGATCGGCGAACGGCTGGCCGACCTGGCCCAGCGCGAGATCGTCGCCCGTACCGGAATGCTCAACGGACGAGTGCACCCCAAGACATGGGTGCTGCTGCGCCTGACCCGTATGCCGACGGTGCGCGTCGAGGTGGGTTACCTTACGTCACCCATCGACCGAGTCCGGCTGGTCGACCCCGCGTTCCGGGATACCGTCGCGGAGGGCCTGCTTGTGGCTGTGCAGCGCCTGTACCTGCCGAAAGCGCAGGATCCGCCGACGGGCGTCTTGCGCATCCCCGCGATCGCGAGCTGACAACGGTGATCAAGAGGGCGTAGTGGCTGCGCCCTTCTTGATCAAGAACGGCTCCATAACTGCGCCGAGCTAGCTGGCCCGAGCGATCAGGTCCGATAGCCGTCGAGGAACGTCCCGATCCGCCCGATCGCCTCCCTGAGATCGTCGGCCCGAGGGAGCGTGACGATGCGCAGGTGGTCCGTATGCGGCCAGTTGAACCCGGTGCCCTGCACGACGAGGACGTGCTGTTCCCGCAACAGCTGCAGCACGAACTGCTGATCGTCGTCGATGGGGTACACCTCCGGGTCGAGGCGGGGAAAGACGTAGAGCGCTCCCCGGGGCTGTACGCACGTGACACCAGGGATCTCCTTGAGCGCCGTCATGGCCGCATCACGCTGCTCGTGCAATCGCCCGCCCGGTAACACCAGGTCGTGGATGCTCTGTCGCCCACCCAACGCCGTTTGGATGGCGTGCTGAGCCGGCACGTTGGCGCACAGCCGCATGTTGGCGAGCATGGTGATGCCCTCGAGGTAGCTTGCGGCATGCCGCTTCGGGCCGGTGACCATCAACCAAGCACTGCGAAATCCAGCCAGCCTGTATGCCTTGGACAACCCGTTGAATGTCAGCATGAACAGATCAGGAGCCAGCCCGCTGAACGGCACATGTTGGGTGTCGTCGTAGAGGATCTTGTCGTAGATCTCATCGGCCAGAATTACGAGACGTCGTCGCCGAGCTAGTTCAGCGATGCGTTCCAATACCCAGGCCGGGTATACAGCGCCCGTCGGGTTGTTCGGATTGATGACGACAATCGCCTTGGTACGCTGGGAGATCTTCGCTTCGAGGTCGTCCAGGTCGGGCAGCCAACCCTCGGCCTCGTTGCACAGGTAGTGCACGGGCCGGCCGCCGGCCAGGCTGGTCGCGGCTGTCCACAGTGGATAGTCAGGCGCCGGGATCAGCACCTCGTCGCCGTCGTCGAGCATCGCCTGCAGCGCGAATTGGATCAGTTCGCTGACGCCGTTGCCCAACCACACATCGTCTACAGTCACGCCGGTGACGCCATGCTGTTGGTAATGCTGGACGATGGCGGTCCGCGCGGAGAGCAGGCCTTGCGAGTCGGAGTAGCCCTGTGACACCGGAAGGTTGCGGATGACATCGACGAGGATCTCCTCGGGCGCCTCGAAACCGAAGGGAGCCGGATTGCCGATGTTGAGCTTGATGATCCGTCGTCCTTCTTCCTCCAGGCGCTTGGCCTCCTCAAGCACTGGCCCGCGGATGTCGTAAAGGACGTGTTCGAGCTTGCGCGACTGGGTCAAATCCACGCTCGCAACGATCGCACACCCGGTTGGAGGGCAGCCATGGAGTTCGCTGAAGTCGTCCGCCGTCGCCGGATGGTCAGGGCGTACGACGCCGCCAAGCCGGTGCCGCGCGCGGTTGTCGACGAGCTGCTGACCTTGGCCACGCACGCGCCTTCGGCGGGCTTCACTCAGGGCTGGCGCTTCCTCGTGCTGGAGACAGCGCAAGACCGGTCCTTGTTCTGGTCGGTGAGTGTCGACGCCGGCCAGCCGGTCGACTCCTGGCTGGCCGGCATGCGCACCGCGCCGGTGTTGATCATCGCGTTCTCCGACAAGCAGGCTTACCTCGACCGTTACGCCGAGCCGGACAAGGGCTGGACGGATCGCGACGAAACACGCTGGTCCGTGCCCTATTGGCACATCGACGCTGGGATGGCCTCTTTGTTGGTTCTCCTCGGCGCCGTCGATCGCGGTCTCGCCGGCTGTTTCTTCGGCGTCCCGCGCGAGCGTTGGGAGTCGCTACGGTCGGCCTTCGCGGTGCCCTCACAGTTGACGCCGATCGGCGCGATCAGCTTGGGCTATCGGGCGCCGGATCGGCGCTCACCGTCGCTACGTCGCGGCCGGCGGCCGCTGGGCGATGTCGTCGCCTACGGTTCGTTCTAGCCGGTGCCGGATCGCCGGCCCACGTTGAGCGGCTAACCTGCTTGGCTCGCGTCACGGCCGGCGGGCCCTTCGTGCAGTTGCGGAGCGATCAGCGCGACGATGCGCTCCAGATCGTCGACCGATGCGAACTCGACGGTGATCTTGCCCTTGCGGCGTCCGAGATCGACGCGCACCCGCGTGTCGAGTGCGTCGGAGAGCTTGTCCGCCAGGTCGGTCACGCCCGGGGCGACCATGCGCGGCGCCGGCGCCTTGCGGGTCCGTGCTCGGTCCGCGTGCCCGTGAGCATGCAATGTCGCGAGTTCCTCGGTGGCCCGCACCGACAGTCCCTCCGCGACGATTCGGCCGGCCAACTCCTCCTGGGCGTCAGGCTCGTCGATGCCGAGCAGTGCGCGGGCATGGCCGGCCGAGAGCACGCCGGCGGCTACCCGCCGCTGGACCGGCAGCGGCAGGTTCAGCAGCCGGATCGTGTTGCTGATCTGCGGACGACTGCGGCCGATGCGTTGCGCCAACTCCTCATGCGTGGAACCGAACTCCTGTAGCAATTGCTGGTAGGCCGCGGCCTCCTCCAGCGGATTCAGCGCCGTCCGATGGATGTTCTCGAGCAAGGCGTTGCGCAGCATGGCGTCATCGTCGGTGTCCCGGATGATCGCCGGGATCGTGACGAGACCGGCCGCGGTGGCAGCCCGCAGGCGGCGCTCACCCATGACCAGTTCGTAGGCGTCACCGCGGCGGCGTACCACCACCGGTTGCAGCACGCCGAATTCGCGGATCGAGTGCGTCAACTCAGCCAGCGCATCCTCGTCGAACGCTTGTCGAGGCTGACGGGGGTTGGTCGAGATCGCGGAAACGTCGATCTCGCGGAATGACGCCCCGGGCACCGGCAGCGGGCCGTCAGCCATCGAGCCGATCGTCGGGATGGCCGTCGGCGAGGCGCCGTCGCCGGACAACGTGGTCGGCGCAGTCGGGATCAGCGCCCCCAGGCCGCGACCCAGCCCACCCACGCGCGTCTTGCTCATTGCCCCTCCTGGGCTTCGTCGGCGTTCGGACGGGGAGATCCGTCCCGGTCATGGCGGCCGCGCTCGGCCAGTTCCCGCGCCGCCTCGAGATATCCCACGGCGCCGCGTGACCCCGCGTCATATGTCATCACCGTCTGCCCGAAGCCGGGCGCCTCGGACACCCGGACATTACGGGGGATCACCGACTCGATGACCAGCGGGCCGAAGTGGCTGCGCACGTCGGCCGCGACCTGGTCGGCGAGGCGGGTGCGGCTGTCATACATCGTGAGCAAGACGGTGCTCACTGTCAGCGTCTTGTTCAGATACGACTGCACCATCTCGATCGTGCTGAGCAGCTGAGCCAGCCCTTCCAGCGCGTAGTACTCGCATTGGATCGGGATCAGGACCTCGCGGCCAGCTACCAGGGCGTTCAGCGTGAGCAGGCCGAGCGAAGGCGGACAGTCCAGGAAGATGTAGTCCATGCGCGGCGCGCTGTCGTTGCCGAGATAGGCGGTGACCGCCCGCTGGAGTCGATACTCGCGGGCGACCTGCGACGACAGCTCCAGTTCGGCACCGGCCAGGTCGATGGTGGCGGGTACGCAGAAGAGCGTGTCGGCGACCTCGACGGGCACCACCGTCTCGGCCAAAGGTCTGTCGTCGAGCAGCACGTCATACGTCGATCTGGTGCCCACGGCGTGATCTATGCCGAGAGCCGTGCTGGCGTTTCCCTGCGGGTCAACATCGATGACCAGCACGCGCAGGCCATGCAACGCCATCGCCGCAGCAAGATTGACCGCAGTGGTTGTCTTGCCGACGCCACCCTTCTGATTGGCGACGGTGATCACCCGCGTGGCGGGCGGGCGCGGCCACGCCTCTTGGCGCGTGTTCAGTACCTGCAGCGCATGGAACGCCTCGCGCGCGATTGGCGAGTCGGACCATGTTTCACGTGAAACGTCAACCGATTCGGTTTCACGTGAAACACCGTCCGTCCCGCTCGGCGCCTCGTCCTGGCGTGAGTAGGTCATCGGCGAACCCTGGTATTCGCGTGCACTGTCGTACCTCAGTCTCTCGCGTGCCGCGTTCAATCTCGCTGAACCACGACCACTGTTACCGGCGTGTCCAGTACCTGACCACCGCATCGGACGATGGATACCCCAAATCCACGGGTTCGTCCGAGGGCCGCCACCTCAGCCTCCGCTTGCGCGCCCTTCAAGGCCAGCAACCGGCCGCCCGGACGTAGTAGCGGCATGCACCATCTCACCAACCGGTCCAGCGGCGCCACCGCGCGAGCGGTCACCCACTGCGCATTTCCTACCTGTCGCCGAACCGCGGCATCCTCGGCACGACCGTGCACAACCCGAACGATGTCGTCGAACCCCAACTCGGTCACCGTCTCGGTTAGGAAGGTCACCCGACGAGCCAGCGACTCGACCAGGTCAACGTGCAGGTCAGCTCGTCGGCAGGCCATGGCGAGCCCAGGAAGCCCGGCGCCACTGCCGACATCCACGACTCGGGCCCCGTGCGATACCAGGTCGGTGATCACCGCGCAGTTCAGCAGATGTCGATCCCACAGCCGCGGAACCTCCGCCGGGCCAATCAGCCCACGGACGACCCCATCGCCGGCAAGCCGCTCGCCATAGCGGACCGCCAGTTCCAGCCGTTCCCCGAAGATCTCACGCCCGGCTGCCGGCGGCGCTGGCAGCGCGGCGGCGGGCGTCACGTCCAGCCAGACGCTGCGCTCACGTATCGGCGAGCACGACGACCCGGCGCTGCGGCTCCTCGCCCTCGGACTCACTTCGCACGCCCTCGATCGCCGCCACCGCGTCGTGGACGACCTTGCGCTCGAACGGATTCATCGGCGACAACGTCACCGCTTGACCTGAGTCCAACACCTGCCGCGCGGTCTGTTCGGCCAGCGCGCTCAGTTCGGCACGCCGAGCCTGCCGGTGGCCGCTGACGTCCAACATCAGCCGGCTACGCTCGCCGGTCTGCTGCTGGACGGCCAGCCGAGTCAACTCCTGCAACGCGTCCAGCGTCTCGCCGTTGGATCCGACGAGCGGCTGCAGGTCGCTGCCGACGATCGCCACCAAGGCTCGGCCGTTTTCGACATCGAGATCGATGTCGCCGTCGTAGTCGACAATGTCGAGGAACCGCTCGAGATAGTCAGCGGCGATGTCACCCTCTCGGACCAGCAGCTCGCTGTTGACCGGCTCGCTTGCCGGCGTCGTCTCCGAAGTGACGTCGAGGTCGCTCACTGGCGATGTCCTTTCTTCGAGATCACAAAACGATGCCCCTCGTGGCGGGCGGCGTCCAGGGGCTCACCGGCGGTACACCCGCTAACCGACCCCGTGCCGCCGATGGTGCGCTTGGGGAACGCACAGCAGCGTGCATCGTTGCGAGGCCTTTATCTTCGCTTCTTCGCCTGGCTCGGCCGCTTGCCACCCGGGCGGTTCGGGCCGCGGGTGGGCCGGGCGCCAGGCCGCGGGGCGGTGCTGCGCGGCGCCGGCGTGGGATTGTTGCTGCTGTTGTCCGAAACCGTCTCGTCGACGACTTCGGCCGGCTTGACGTTAATCGTCCGGTCCGGGCGGACCGGCTTCTGCCCCGGCTTCGGCGCGTACTTCTTACCGAGCTCGCCCACCGGGGCACGCTCGGGCTCTGTGTGCGGGTGGAACTTGTTGATGTAGGCCTGCTGGCCGAGCGTCCACACGTTGCTGGTGAACCAATAGATCAGCACGCCGAGGGGGAAGATCAGCCCGGAGAACAGCACGCTCAGCGGGATGAAGTACAGCATCACCTTCTGCACCAGGGCTGCCGTACCCTCCGGTGCGGTGGGCTGCCCGCGGCGCACCAGGATCTGGGTGAAGAACGTCGCCGCCGCGCTGATCAGAACCAGCACGATGATGACGACGCGGGTGCTGGTCACATCGCCGCCGAGCTGGGCAATCTTGTCGGCGCCGTCGCGAAGCGACGCCGCCAGCGGCGCCCCGAACAGCTTCGCCTTGGCCGCGCTGAGCGTCTCGGCCTCAGTGAACGAGTACAGCGTCAACTTCGGGTTGCCGCTTTGCAGGTTGACCGAGTTGGCCAGGTGGCGCAGCACGTGGAACAGCGCGATGAAAATCGGGATCTGCAGCAGCATCGGCAGGCAACCGGAGAGGGGGTTGAAGCCCTCCTCTTGCTGCAGCTTCATCATCTCGCGCTGCAGGCCCTGCCGGTCGTTCTTGTATTGCTCTCGCAGCTTCGTGATCTTCGGCTGCATCAGCTGCATGTGCCGCTGGTACTGCACCTGCTTGACGAAGAACCGGAACATCAGCACCCGGGCGGTGATCACCAGGAAGACGATCGACAGCGCCCAGTTCAAACCGCTGTCCTTGTCCAGGCCGATGGCCGTGAATAGCTGGTGCCAGCGCAACAACACCCAGGAGACGGCGGTGTACAGGAAGTCGAGCACGGAACGCGTCTCCTACGAGGTCACTGGGACGGACGAAGCTGGTTGCGCCGAATCGCCAACGAGCGGCGGTACGGCGTCGTGCCCACCACGATGCCAAGGATGGCAGCGTAGTAGCCGCCGGATCGCGAGGTAGCCGCCACGACGCAAGCCGAACCGCTCGATGGCCTCGGCCGCATAGGCGCTGCACGACGGCGTGAACCGGCACGAGGGCGGCCGCCACGAGCTGACGAAGACCTGCCAGCCGCGGATGACCCTCAAGGCGGCGAGTTGCGCAGCCCGACTCATTGCGCGTCGCCACCC
>JBKPQM010000211.1:0-10627 GCA_046734095.1 Actinomycetota bacterium
GAGGATGAGCCGGCCCTCCTTGTCCTCCTTCTGCAGGACCAGGGCCTCGATCTGATCGCCGACCTTGACGACGTCATTCGGATCGACGTCGTGCTTGATGGACAGTTCGCGCGAGGGAATGACACCCTCGGTCTTGTAACCGATATCGAGCAGTACCTCGTCGCGATCGACCTTGACGATGGTGCCCTCGACGATGTCGCCGTCATTGAAGTATTTGATTGTCTTGTCGATGGCGGCGAGGAAGTCGTCGGACGATCCGATGTCGTTCACGGCGACCTGTGGCGTGCTCGGAGGTGTCATGGTGGACGTCATTGAGTGAGTAGGTTCCAACGTTCGTCGTGGCGCGTCGCGGGCCCTTCGCCGGTGAACGCGCCTCTCCGCCGTCGGCAGAGCCGGTCGGCTAAGCGGGAAACGTGCATGACGAGCGCGAGCCTGCTCCCTGTCGAGGCACGCAGACCCAACAACGCACCTCACAGCCTACGGACCGTACGACTCACAGGCAACGTCGGGGCCGGATTTGCGGGAGCTGCGCTTTCCCGTCGTGATCATCGTCGGGCGCGGCCAGGTCGCGATACGGTGCGCTGGTCCCGTGGGAGGAGCGCAAATGGACGCCGATGTCATCGTGGTAGGCGCCGGCTTGGCCGGCCTGGTCACGACGGCCGAGCTGGCTGATCGCGGGCGCCGGGTGCTCTTGCTCGACCAGGAGCCGGCGCAGAACCTCGGCGGGCAGGCGTTCTGGTCGTTCGGCGGCCTGTTCTTCGTCGACTCTCCCGAACAACGGTGGATGCGCATCCGCGACTCGGTCGAGTTGGCGTGGCAGGACTGGCTGGGCACCGCGGCGTTCGACCGAGACGAGGACTACTGGCCGAAGCAGTGGGCTAAGGCCTACGTCGACTTCGCGTGCGGCGAGAAGCGTGCGTGGCTGCACGGGATGGGCGTGCGGTGGGTCCCCGTCGTCGGCTGGGCCGAGCGTGGCGGCTACGGCGCGATCGGGCACGGCAACTCGGTGCCCCGCTTCCACATCACCTGGGGCACCGGACCCGGGCTGCTCGCCCCGTTCATCCAGCGCGTGAAGGCAGCCGCCGAGCGCGGGCTCGTCACGTTCAAGTTCCGTCATCGGGTGGACGAGTTACTCGTCACCGACGGCGTTGTCGACGGTGTCCGTGGCACGCTGCTCGAGGCGAGCGACGTCGCCCGCGGCGGGCCGAGCTCGCGCACGCCGGTCGGCGAGTTCGAGCTGCACGCCCAGGCAGTGGTCGTCACATCCGGCGGCATCGGCGCGAACGTCGATCTGGTGCGTTCGAACTGGCCGACCCGCCTGGGCCCACCGCCGTCACACATGCTGGCCGGCGTCCCGGACTACGTCGACGGCCGCCTGATCGGCATTACCGAGTCGGCCGGCGGTCGGGTCATCAACCCGGACCGGATGTGGCACTACGTCGAAGGTCTGCACAACTGGGACCCGGTCTGGAGCAATCACGGCATCCGCATCCTGCCCGGACCCTCATCGCTGTGGCTCGACGCGCGGGGTAAGCGCCTGCCGGTGCCCCTGTTCCCCGGTTTCGACACGCTCGGGACGCTCGAGCACATCATGCGAACCGGCTACGAGCACACCTGGTTCGTCCTCACAAAGAAGATCATCGGCAAGGAGTTCGCACTGTCCGGCTCGGAGCAGAACCCCGACCTGACCGGCAAGAGCGTCCGCGATGTGATCGTCCGGGCCCGCTCCGAGATGCCGGCACCGGTGCGGGCGTTCCTCGACAAGGGTGTCGACTTCGTGCAGGCGCAAACGCTGCCGGATCTGATCAGGCGAATGAACGCCCTCACCGACGAGCCGCTGCTCGACGCTGATCAGGTCGAGCGCGAGGTGATCGCCCGCGACCGCGAGATGGACAACGCGTACAGCAAGGACATGCAGATCGTCGCGCTACGGCAAGCCCGCACATACCTCCCCGACCGCATCTCGCGAGTGGCCGCGCCGCACAAGCTGCTCGACCCCAGCGCCGGTCCCCTCATAGCGGTTCGGCTCTCGATCTTGACGCGCAAGACGCTCGGTGGATTGGAGACGGACTTGTCCGGGCGGGTCCTGCGAATGGACGGTTCGCCGCTGCCCGGCGCGTACGCGGCCGGCGAGGCCGCCGGGTTCGGCGGCGGGGGCATGCACGGCTACCGGTCCTTGGAAGGGACGTTCCTCGGCGGCTGCCTGTTCTCCGGGCGGACGGCCGGGCGGGCGCTGGCGGCGGCGCTGTAGTCGGTGCTCTCGATCGCCGTAGATTGCCCGGCATGACCGAGCATCACGCCAAGCTCGATGCCGTGGGCGTCGCCCGCCGCGATATCGACGCGGCCGCGTCGGTCCGCGCCAGCCGCCGCTGGTGGGATGCCGACGCCGACGATTATCAGGCGGCGCACGGGGCGTTTCTGGGCGCCGCCGACTTCGTGTGGTGTCCGGAGCGGCTGCGCGAAGCCGAAGCGCATCTGCTCGGCGACGTGGCGGGGCAACACATCCTCGAGGTCGGCTGTGGCGCGGCGATGTGCTCGCGTTGGCTGGCCACCGCCGGTGCCCGACCCGTGGCGCTGGACGTGTCGGCCGGCATGCTGCGCCAGGCGCGCTCGCTCGCGGCCGCCACCGGCATCGCCGTGCCGCTCGTGCAGGCCGACGCCGAGTTCCTGCCGTTCGCAACGGCATCCTTTGACATCGCGTTCACCGCGTTCGGCGCGGTGCCCTTCGTTGCCGACTCGGCGCGCCTCATGCGAGAGGTTGCCCGAGTGCTGCGCCCGGGCGGGCGGTGGGTGTTCGCCGTGACCCACCCCATTCGGTGGATCTTCCGGGACGATCCCGGGCCGGCCGGCCTGATCGCCGAGACGGCCTACTTCGATCGCAGCCCGTACGTCGAATTCGACGCGACCGGCGAGCCGACCTACGTCGAGCATCACCGCACCCTCGGCGACCGGATCCGCGAACTGGTCGCCGCGGGATTTCGCCTCGAGGACCTGATCGAACCCGAGTGGCCGGCCGATCTCACCGACGAATGGGGCCAGTGGTCACCGTTGCGTGGCGCCATTCTGCCCGGCACAGCGATCTACGTCTGTGCGCTACCTCCGGTGTAGCGGCCGGGTCGGCTGATCATCCTGGCCGCCCGGCGGTATCGGCGGCAGCGGAGCCGTCCCGACCGTCGCGGGCGGCCCGGCGTAGCCGGGCGGGATCTGCTCCGGTGCCGGTTCCGGTGGCGGTGGCGCCTCAGTCGGCGGCGGCTTGCGGCCAGCGAGAACGAGCAGCACGATCCCGCCGGCGAGCGCCAGCAGGCCGACGAGCAATCCCGCCAGCGGCAGCCAGAACGAAGCCAGCTCGATCTTGTCCCGGCCGTCCTTGGCCTTGTTCGTCTGATAGGCGACCGTGGCGTTGTCGAAAGTCAGGTTCAGATCGACGGCGGTCTGGCCGTCGCTTGCTCCGCCGCGGAACTGCCGAACCTGGTGCTCGTTGCCCTTCACGATGGTCCCCGTGACCGGATCGATCCAGACCGTTCGAGTGTCTGTGTAGTACCCCGGGACGCCCTTGAACACGTCGGCTTCCATCTTGGGTGTCACGCTGACGTACTTGTAGAGCGTCAGCCCGTTGATCTTCTCCGTCCCCTCGAACGTGGCGGGCGAGGCGATCCCGACGTCCGGGTTGAAGAATTGGTAGGTCTTCTTCTTCGCGTGGAACGGCCACTTGTAGCTCAGACCGACGTGCTTGATCGTCGTGTCACCATTCACGTTCTCGCCGTACTTAGGGTCGTTGACCGACTCGGCGGTCTTACGATCTGCGGCGACCCGGTCGGTGGTGTAGCTGAGCAACCTGTCGTCGGCGGCCGACACGCACGGCGGCGGATTGTCGCGCTGGATAACGATGCACAGCCGTTCGTTGACGACGACGTTCTTGCTGTCAGACGCTTGCGAGTCGACTTTGACGGTGCGGTCCGCCCGAAGTTGCACCGGCTCGAGCGCGCCCGTTTCCGCATTGAAGACTTGCGCTGGCCCGGTTCCGATGATGCGGATGTTCAGGTCTAACGGGGTCTTCTCCCCATTCGGGTAGGCCCAGAAGCGGACTAGACCGGCAAATACCAGTCCGAACACGCCGAGGCCGATGAGCACGACACCGAAGACCCGACGCATCGTGACCTCCATCTCCGACAATTCGTCGGTGAGGGCGGACGCTACCAGTGACGGCAGCCACTCCGTAAGCTCACGCGCCAACGACCGATGCCCGGGAGGAAACGGCACGTGACCGCCGTCGAGAGCGCTCGTGCGCCGACCTCGTTCACTGTGCGCGTCGATCGAACTCGGGTCGTTCTCGGCGCCATCGTCGTGGGCCAGGCGGTGTGGTTGTCGGTCATCATGAGCCAGGGCTGGTACCTGCAGGCCGACCTCTCGAACCTCGCCGACGGGCTCCACCAGCCACTTACGTGGGCGTACCTGCGCGAACCGTTGGGCGGCCACTTCGGGCCGGTCATGCGATTGATGTACTGGTCGCTCGACCGCCTGGGCGCCTTGAACTACGACCTGACGATCGCCCTGCGGGTGCTGTTCCAGGCGCTGTCAACCGTCCTGCTCTACCGGATACTCCGGCTGCTGGCCGGACGGACCGGCATTGTCCTGACCGTCGTCGGACTGTACGCGTTCAGCCCGGTCCTGCTAGCTGGTCTCACATGGATGACCAGCGGCCTCGGGCTTGTGCTCGGGCAGGCGTTGATCCTCTCGGCCGTCGAGTTACACGTTCGCTACCACCGCTCGGGGAAGCTGAAGCCCGCGCTGGGCGCGGGTCTACTGATCGCGTTCGCCGTGCTCACCGCCGACCAGTGGGTGGTCGGCGTGCTCATGCTCCCGCTGCTGGCCGTTGGCTACCTCTACGAGGGCTCGGCGCGGCAAAGGCTGCGCTCGTTCCTTCAGTACTGGCAGGGATGGACGCTGACCTTGCTGCCGCTGGTGGTCACGGTCGCGCTCGCGGCCGCGTTGGCCAACCCGGCGGGCGCCAGTCTGATCAGCGGCAGCTCGGCCTATCACCTGATTCGCAACGAATGGCTGCGAGCAGTCGGACCGTCGTTCGCCGGGGGGCCGTGGAGCTGGTTCGGCGACCCGCAGACGTACGTTCCGTTTCTTGCTCCGCCCGACGAAGCGCTATTAATCGGCCAGATCGTCTTCGTCGTTCTCGTTCTGCTCGGTTATCAGCGCAACGGGTGGCGGTCGCTGATGGGCTGGTCGCTCCCGGTGACCAGCACGATTGCCACCGCCATCCTCATCGGCGTCGGCCGCTACGAGGCTTCGGGGGTGCTCATTGCGATCACTCCGCGCTACAGCTTCCAGATCCTTGTTCCACTCGCGCTGGGTATCGCGCTTGCGCTTTCGCCGAACGCGCCCGAGGCCACGCTGACGTCCAAGCCGACGTCCACCAACCGGGCGCGACGGGTGTTCGGCGTGATCGCGGTCGGCCTGATCGCAGTTATGAGCGTGGTGTCAGCCGTCCGATTCACCGATTTCTGGGCCGCGAATCCGGCATCGAATTACGTCGCCAACCTGAAGGCGAGCGTCCGCGCGGCCGGGCCCACCGCGAACGTCTACGACACGCCGGTGCCGGCCGACATCATCTCGGTGGTCGAGCCACACCACCATGTGTCGGATGTGATGCGTCTCGCCGGCCTGTCCGCGAGGTTCGATGACCCGTCCTCGGAGCCGATGGTCGTCACCAAGGACGGGCACCTCGCCCGATCGGTGTTCGTCACAGGCTCGACCGTCGCAGGGATTCTGCCGCCCAACTGCGGTACCCATATCAAGGGCAAGGGCATCTGGACGGTGCCGTTGTCCCAGCCGGTTCTGCCGCTGGAGTGGTACCTGCGGCTCGAGTTGTACCAAGCGAAGCCGAGTGAGATCGAGGTCGAGGTTCGCAACGCCCAGGGGGCCGTCGCATCGCCGACCCACGGTAGCCACGTATCGCTCCGAACCCTCGAGGCGCTGAACCTTCGGTTGCCCGCGTTTGCCCCGAGCGCGGTGGTGATTCGCAGTTCGCGCGCCGCCACGGATCTGTGCTTGGTGCACATCCGCGTCGGCGCGCCGTTCCCGGTTCCTGGGACGACACGATGACCCGGCTGATCGACGAGGCAGAACGCGACCAACACACCCCCGCGGTGGACGGCCCCGCGACACAGCGGTTTCCGGCGCTGGACGGCGCACGCGCGCTGGCGGCATTCGCAGTCGTGTGCACGCATGTCGGATTCAGCAGCGGACGCTCCCTCGAGTCGGATCTCCTCGCGCCGATCTTGGCCCGCGGCGACTTCGGGGTCACCGTGTTCTTCCTACTGTCGGGCTTCCTCCTGTACCGCCCATTCGCCCTCTACAGCATGGGGATCAGCCGCCGGCCGCGCGTACTCGAGTACCTGTGGCGACGAGCGTTGCGCATCCTTCCAGCGTTGATCATCTTCGTCCTCATCACCCTGACGTGGATCACGCGCTTTCGGGTTCGCGCATCGGACTACCTCCAATATCTGCTGCTGATTCAGACGTACGACCATCACGACTACGACCCGAACCTCGCCCAGCTGTGGACGTTGGCGATCGAGGTCTCGTTCTACTTGTTGCTGCCGGTACTCGCGGGGCTGGCGGCTCAACGAGCTAAGCCCGCCACCGCCGCTCGCCGGCAATGCATCATGCTCGCCGGCCTCGTCGTGATCGCGCCGGCATTCACTCTGTTCGCCATCCATCGACTGCAAGGCACCCAAGCCCTGCTGTGGACACCGGTCTACCTCGACTGGTTCGCCGCCGGCATGGCGCTGGCACTGTTGTCGAGCCTGCCGGTTACCTCGCCGGCGCTGGGCCGCGTGCGGGCAACACTGCGCGCCTGGGGAGCTGCGCCGGGAACATGCTGGCTGATCACCGCCGTCCTCTTCCTTCTGACCTGCCTGCCGCTGGGCGTACCGCGCACGCTCGCGCCCGCGACGTATTGGCAATGGACAGCCCAGCACTACCTCTACGGCGTGGCGGCGTTCTTCCTGCTCCTGCCGTTGGTCTTTGGAACCGGTGGAGTCGTGGGGCCGGCGCTCGGATCACGACCGGCGCATTTCCTCGGCGATATCTCCTACGGGGTCTATCTGTGGCACGTACCGCTGCTGCTGCTCCTACAACGCACCCTGGGCTATCCGGACTTCTCGGGGCACTTCCCGGAGTTGCTGATCGTCGTCGCGCTCGCCGCCACCGGCGCCGCCACGCTTTCCTGGTTCGTCGTCGAGCGTCCGATCTTGCGTTACGGATCGCGGCCCTGGCGTGGTGGCCGTGAGGCGCCGCCGATCGCGGCCACCACCAGAGCGGCCACGCAGAGGAGCTGACTTCCGGCCGAATTCGCCTGGGTGAAGACGGTGAACGCCGTCGTACGGGCATCGAGCACCCCGGCGGCGAGCAAGAACACAGCGCCCACCCAGATAGGGAACCCGCGCCGGCCCCAGCCGAGCAGCCCCAGGGCGAGGCCGGCGACGCCGAGCGCCAGCAAGCCGTAGCCGCCGGCCAGCAGGCCCAGCGCCACGGCCGCGCCGGCGATCAGCAGCCACCGCGCGACGCCCGCGGCGGCAGCCGGCGGTGGGTCCCGACGGCGACTTCGAACCGCGGCCAGGACCAGGACGCCCAGAACGCCGACCAAGCCGACGAGCAGCCCGATCGCGAACGGACGTTGCGGTGTATACGTAAGCGTGACGACGCCGTGGGATCCAGCCGGGACGACGTACCCCTGCTGCCAGCCGTCGATTCGCACGGAGACCAGCCGATGGCCGTCCAGGTTTGCCTGCCAGCCGCTGTTGGCGTTCTCGCGTATGACGAGAAATGCCGGAGCGGTCGTGTCCACGCGCACGGCGCGGTGGGTCGCGTTCCACGTGCGAACGGTCGCCGACCCCGGGACGGGGGCCGACTGAGTCAGCGCGACGTTCGGCTTCCGCAGGGTGATCGATATCGGCGACGCTTGGGGCGTCGCTCGCAGGCCGACGACATGATCGCCGGCCGGCATCTGGACTGGTTTGGGATCGCACGGACGGGCCAGCACTGGCTGGCCGGTCAGGACGCTCGCGGCACTCGCGACCACGCGCAGTCGGCGTTGCTCACCGTCGACCGTGAGGCCGAGACCTGCGTCGCAGCCGAGCCGCACGGTCGGCGTCGCGCGAGCCGGCAACGGCGTCTCGGAATCAATCTTGACATCGCCGATGCCGACGGGCACCGGCCGGGTCCGCAGTGTCACCGAACTGGTTGTCTGACGAAGGCTGGCGGTAAGAACCTTGATCATGACCTGCCGGGTTGTTACCGGATGGTCGAAAACCACGTGCCCGTCGTCGGGCAATAGCCCCTGCCACGTCTGCGACCCGGCACTGATCGTGACTTCGCGCGGACGCGCGACAGCCAGCGCGGCAGCCGTGGTGATCACCAGTCCCCGAAGACGCTCGGCCCGCTTCAGCGTCAGCGTCAGTGTCGGCGTCAGATCACCAGCCTTGGCCTGCCATGCGGTCTCGGCCCTTCCATCCACGGCTGCGCCCGGTCGCTGTCGCGGATCTTGAGAATTGACCGATGAAGCAACTGCCTTGACTGGTTGCCCCGCATCGAGCGCGGCGTTCAAGGCGGGCCCGCCGGACAACCGCACAGTCGCGACCGGCACGTACTGGCCGGGTGTGCCGGTCCGGAAGGTCCGCTCGAGATCGGCGTCCTCCTCGCCGGACCGCACATAGCTGGCGTCGCACACGGCCGTGCGCGCGGCATCGATGCACTCGTCTCGGTGGCCGGGCGCCACGCTGAAGGCAAACACGTCCGGGTCGGCGCTGCTCGGCACACGCAACGCACGCTGGGCCGTGACACCGGGAACGGTCAGCTCCGCGATGCCCACGGACTGACCGAGGCTGTCGCCATCCATATGGGTGACGGTGACGCGCAGGGTCTTGGTCGGCCCGCCCGGCACGACGATCGTTTGTGGGCCGGGCAGCGGCAGGACGGCGTCGGTCGTGAAGCCGCGGTCCGTTCGCACCACGACCTGGGTGGGAAGTGGACCTGACGTCGGGGCAAATTGGATCCGCGCGGTGTGCGTAGCGACCACCCGGTCGAATGTGACCTGGAGCCACTGCCCGACAGCGCCGTAACCGCCGCTCGCCCATTCCGTTCGGGTGTCACCGTCCAGGGCTGCCCACGGGCCGTGCGACGGGTCCCGATTGAAGTACGCGAGTAGATCGGATCCCGACGAGGAGGCGGTCACGTCGGCGATGCCGTTGTAGGTCATCGCCGAGAGAGTCCCGGCGTTGTCCGGCAGGTAGTCGCGGGCCACGCGTCGCGCTCCGCCGAAGGGTTCTGACGCAGTAAGGGTGTTGGACTTGTCGAAGGTGTTGCCGAACGTCGCCTGCTGGCGCCGGATTCCGTCGGTCGTCACCGTCGTCGGGTCCGGCCCAGCAGCGTGCTCGCCGTCGGCACCGAACAACACCGGAGTTGAGGTGGGCAGACCGCGGCTCACGAGCGGCGCCAGCGCATCGCTGGAGCCGGTCGAGATCACCGAGCCCCGCATTGGGTCGAGGCCCACCAGGCCTTTCCACCCGGACACCTGGAAGATCTCGACGGCCGGACGGGGAATTCCCGCTCCCCCGTCGAGCACGTTGCTCGACGAGATGCTGCCGCCGACGCGTGGGCCGAACGATTCGCGCAGCCGGATCCCCGTCGAGTGCGTCAGGGTCGCTCGAACGAACAACTCGGGCGTCGCCAACGACTTGTACGTGTCCAGATCGTTGGCCAGCACGACGTAGCCGATGCCCGAGCGCGCGAGCAACGCGTTCAACTCGGGGTGCGGCGCCCCGGTGGACAGGATCTCTTCGATCGAGTCCAGCAGGCGAATGTAGCCGGCTTGCGTGAGCGGCACCGAGTCACGAGTGGTCCACGGCGTGGTCGCCACCGGCTGGAGTGCGTTGTCGACCGTGCCCCCCCAGACGTACACCGGCGAGGACGACCCCGGCACCACCAGAGCCCGAGCGCCGTGGCTGTTGGCGGCCAGCCACGACGCGGCCTGCCGCCACCATCCCGGCTCGGTCGTGACTCGCTGCGACGAGACGAGGTGGTTTGTCAACGCCGGCGAGAGTGCCACGAGGCCCACCGCGACGGCGCAGGCAACGGCGAGCGCACGCACCGGAAGGTGTAAGCGCCCCCCCATCAGGCGAACCCAGGCCTGACGCGGCAGCCTCCTGGCCGCGAGCAGGTGGCCAACGCCCACGGCGATCGGCAGCCGGATGAGGGGATCGAACTTGTGCACGTTGCGGAACGCCACCAGAGGCCCGTCCAGCCAATCGCGCACTAGCGGGGCGCCGGGCGGGCCTACCGTCGCAGTGTGACCCGCGGTGACGAGCACGAGCCCGAGCAGCAACGTCACCCAGAGGAACACCCGGTGCGGCAGCCGCCGAGCCGCAAGTCCGGCCAGTCCCGCGGCGGCAACAGCGGTGGTCGCGAGGATCGTGGCCGGCGCCGAGGCGAAGATCCAGCCGGCCGCCCAGACGTTGGCGCCGAGGTAGGACTCCCAGTGATCTACGCCGCGAAGGCTGGCCAGCAGCGACGTGGGCAACGTCGTGGTCGAGCTCGACTCGATCCAGTCCAGGAA
>JBKPQM010000212.1:0-7804 GCA_046734095.1 Actinomycetota bacterium
TTCGAACGGTCCAACGGCAGGGAGGCTGTCACATCCGACCAGAGCCCGTGCGCCGCCGGAATCCGTGCCGCTGCCAAACGCCAAGGAGCTGCCATTGACGCACGCCGGACATCAACACGGCGGACAGCAGGATGTGGATTATCGCTGGCTACTGGACGACCTCCGCGTTCATCATCGGTGATCTGACGGCAAGGAGGTCACATGCTTGGCGAACACCCGATCGACGTGATGCTGACAGCTACCAACCTCAGCCTCGTTAGGCAGTTCTACCACGACAAGATCGGGTTGGACGTGCTGATCGAGAACAACGACTTCGTGACGTTCCGATGTGGCGGCGACAGCCGGCTCGTCGTCACACGAAGCAGCGCCGCGAGCGCCGAACAGCAGACAAAGGCGAGTTGGCGCGTGGCCGACCTGGCCACCGAGGTCGCCGGATTGCGCGCTCGCGGCGTCGAGCTGGCCGAGTACGACGAGCCCGGCCTGAAGACCGTCGACGGGGTCGCCGACGTCGGCTTTGCACTGTCGGCGTGGTTCGTCGATCCAGGCGGTAACACGATCGGGCTGCTGCAGTTCAAGAACGAGTCGCTGAGATGAGCGTCGCCGGGCTGCCACCCACGGGCACGTGTCGCCCATGATCGTCAGGCAGAACTTGAGCGCGCTGCGCGTGGTGTCGACGGATCGAGCGCCCCTGTCCTACGCGATTGCGGTGGCCGTCGTGGTCACCGCTGCGCACGAGATCTTCGACGTTCCGCACCTGGCGCTGCCCTTCGCGCCGATCGGGACCCTGGGCGCGGCAGTCGCGATCTTCGCGGCATTCCGCATCAATGCTGCCAACGCCCGGTGGGCCGAGGCGCGGATGCAATGGGCGACGATCCAGAACAGCTGCCGGGTGCTCACGCGCCAGCTGATGGCGGCCACCACGAACTCGGTGGCTACCGGCGTGGCGACGCCCGAAGCGGCCGCTGCGTACCGCCGAGAGATGGTAGGTCGACTGATCGCATTCGGCCATCTGCTGGGTGCACGGCTCCGAGGAACGAACGAGTCCGTAGCCGCCGAGCCGTGGCTGCCCGACGACATTCAGGGACTCTACGGTGCCGTCGACCCGGCGAACTTGGTACTGCAGTCGGTCACGGTACGGGTCAAGGACGGCGTTCGCCAGGGCCTGGTCGGGCAGTTCGACCCGATTACGCTCGAGTCCGCGCTCGGCGCACTGAGCGCTGCCGCCACCACCTGCCAGCGGATCAAGCACACCCCGACGCCCCGCCAGTACGACTACTTCACCCGCGTCGCCGTCGCCGCGTTCTCGACGCTGCTACCGTTTGGGCTCCTCGGTGCGCTACCTGCGACGGACGCATGGTGGACAGTGCCGCTCACGGCAGTGATCGCCGGTGTCTTCATCGTGCTCGAGCGTGTCGGCGCGGTTTTGGACGAGCCCTTCGCGAACAACGTCAACGACGTGCCGATCACCGCCACCTGCCGCGATATCGAGCGCGACCTGCTCGAGCAGCTCGGGGAACACCGTTTGCCCGAACCCGTGCCGGCCGTTGCCGGCTACCTCTGGTGAGGCGACCGACGACCCGGAGGGGCGACCCACCCGATAGAGCGAGAACGCCTCAAAGCCCCGTCAACCCGCAACCGGGGCGGTTCACTAGTGGCCGCTCCGTTCGCCGGTCTGGTCGTGTGTGGACCTCTGCTCATCTCCTGGGATCGTGAGTCGTCATTGAAGGCTGCCAGTTGACACTTATTTCCGGACGTTTGCCGACTTGGCCTCAACGAGAATCACGTTTACTTCGCCCGCCAGCAACTCCCAAGCGTGATCGAAGGCGTTTTCTTGCCAGACGACCGCACCGGGGTTCAGATCCACGATCTGCGTCGTCCCATCCGCCCAGGTCACTTTCTGTCGCCCGGAGCCGAGGTTGACCACGAGCATCGGCAGGTGCGAGTGCATCGCACTTTCCCAACCGTGAGAGGCGCGCGCGTGGATCACCCGAAGGTGTTCATTCTCGAACAAGACTTGGTGCGCATCGGGATCCACGATCGTTGCATGCTGGGCCTTCTCAGCCGAGGCTGGGGTCCGTCCCGAGATGTCTACCATGACTATCGATCTCCTCTTGTTTGATGAGTGCGCGACGGGGTCGGCGCGATGGGATGGGGTTGCGGGCGGAAGGCCGGTGGTCACTCACTCTGCTGGCGTTGTATCGCCTCGGCGATCCGCTTGATGCGCCGGAGGCGGGCGTCCCAGGTCTGGCCGACCACACTGAGTTGAGCGACAGCGCGTGCGAGCTGTGCATCGTCGACTCGGTACCGCTTCTCCCTGCCGACGGCGCTGGCGTGAACCAGTCCGGCGCGGTTGAGGATGTCCAGATGTTTGGTCACGGCCTGCCTCGTGATGGGTAGTCGCTGGCTCAGGGTCGTGGGCGTTGCGACGCCGTCCTCGAGCAGCAGGTCGAGCATCCGGCGCCGGATCGGTTCGCCGGTGGCCGACCACAACTGGTCGTCCACTGCTGGGGTCATCGCGACGAAACCAGGGTTGTGGCGTAAGTCTGCAGCCGTGGCAGGAACAGGTCCCAGCCGCGTTCGTGATCACGGAAAGCCTCCTCGAGGACAGCGATCTCCCATCCCTTCTCCCGGAAGCCAGACTCCGTCAGCCGCAGCAGGGTGCCCGTCGCGGACGGCTCGAGCTCGAAGGTGACGAGCAGCGAGTTGTCCGCCTGCGGGGTCTCCCCCTCCGGCGCCGTCCATCGAAAGGAGAATCGTCGCGGCGGTTCCACATCAACCACAGCGATCGCGGCCACCTTCACCCGGTCGCCCCACACGAGCTCGCCCACCGCTCCAGGAACTGCCTCAAGAGAGACATCATCAGGCCACCACTCGCGGATGTGCTCGGGTTGGGTGATGACTGCGAACACAACCTCCGGCGAAGCGCCGACGTGGATCTGTCGTTCCAAAGTTCCAAACTCCATGGCTCACCCTTCATGCAACTATCGGTTGCGTCTCAACTTACCCCTGCGATCCGCCTGAACGCAACCATTGGTTGCGTTCTTCTAGCCCGGATCGCCCGACCCATCTCGACGTCGCGCGATGCGAACAAGCACCGGCCGAGACTGGCTGACCGCCAACCCGCGCGTGCAGGTGCATCGAACGCCAGCGCAGGAAGTCCTCGAATGGCATGTCGAGGCGAGGTGTGCCTTCGACGTCGTCGTTGGACCTGGCGCAGACGTCGATGGCGCCGCTGGCCGCGGCGACAGCGTTGGCGTCCTGCTTGACCGCGGCCCGGTCGAGGACGTCGAGGCGTGCGAGGTGGGTGGTGCCGCCGTCAGTCCGGATCCGCTGGGCGACCGCGGATCCGATCGCTCCGGCGGCTCGGTAGATGATCGCGGTCTTCTGTCGAGCAGCATGTGTCCTCCGTTTGTGGAGTAACGCCGGTCAGCCGTTGGAGGGGTCGGCGTCACGTGCGGACGCTGCGGCGAGGTGCAGGTCGGCCTGCTTGAGGGCGTGGATGGTCAGCCTGATCTGGCGGAGGTACTCGGCGCACCCGTCGCAGCCGGTGAGGTGCGTTTGGAACTTGTCCTTGAGCGCGGGTGGGAGCGCGCCGTCGAGGTAGTCGGTGACGAGTTCGACGAGCTCTTTGCAGGCGAACTCGTCCTGCTCGGGCGCACTTACCGCGGCGGGCTTCGGGCGGCGGCGCAGGGCGGGGGCGATCAGCAACAGCGCGATGAGCAGGGCCGCCGCGGTGAGGAACCAGCTGGCCCGCTGGACTCCGTGGGCGCGGGCGAACCAGCCGAACGCCAGCGAGAACGGCAGGAACAGCACCCAGGACAGCGTGCCGACACCGGAGGACACACCGGCCCGCACGTTCGACGGCACGCCGTCGTGCAGCATCTTGCCCGCCCGGATGCTGATGATCGCCAGCAGCAACGCGAGCACCACCTGCGCGGCGATCACGGCGGCGAGCGCGTGGGTCTGGGTCAGGGCGAGCGCGGTGGCCGGTGTGGCGAGGGCGAGCGCGCTCAACACCGCGCGGCGGTCCAGATTCAGTTTGCTGGTCAGGTAGCCGCCGACGCCGAGCGTGGAGACGAGGGCTGCCCAGTAGGGGCCGAACAGCGCGGCCGGCGCGGCGAGGGCGACCAGCCACAGCGGGCCGAACTCGAACACGGCCTGGGAGAGCAACCCCACCAGCGCCGCGAGCAGCATGACCTGCCGCACGCCGGGCTCGTGGATCATCGTCCGGTAGGTGAGCGCGACGTGGCGGCGCAGCGCGACCGGTTCGGCGGCGCGGTGCAGGCGCGGCTCGTCGAAGCGCAGGAACGCCGCGATCGCGACCGCGACGAACGGGAGCGACGCGAAGTAGGTGAGCCGAGTGGAGGTCCAGCCGGCGAGCACACCGCCGGCCAGCGCACTCGCGACGAACGCGCCGCTTTCGACCATCCGCACGCGGCCGATCCACGCCTCGTACCGGTCACTCGAGCCGGTCTCTTCGAGGACCGCGTCGTAGACGATGCTGTCGACCGTGCCGGAGTTGAGCGCGAAGTACACGCCGAGGATCATCGCCGCGGCGATGTAGGTGGGCACGTTCTGGCTCAGGCCGCCAAGCAGGGAGCTTGCGAGCAGCGCGGCGGTGGCGCACACGAGGATCCGGTTCCTGCTCCAACGGTCGGCCAGGATGCCGGAGGGCACCTCGAGCAGAGGAACGACGGCGGCGTACGCGGCCGCCATGATGCCGACGGAGCGCGGGGTGAAGCCGATCTCGGTCATGAACAGCTTCTCGACCGGGACCCACAGGATCAGGCCCTGCAGTCCCACCGCGATCTGCAGGGGTACCAGCCGCCGCGCCAGCGTGCGCGGCGCCGCAGGCAGTACCCGGACCGCCGCGGTCACGGGTCGGCTCCCGCAGCGAGGCGTCGGGCGAGGTGTTCCCGCAGGCTGGCCCGCGCCCGGTTCAGGATTGCCCGTTGCTGACGCGGTGTCAGGCCAAGGCGCTCGCTGACCTCGCCGGCGTCACGGCCGAGCCCGTCGCGGGCGATGACCACCTCGCGCCACGTTGCGGGCAGCTCCTCGATCGCGGCGGCGAGGGCGTCGCGTACCGCCGGGTCGGACGGATCGACGATCGCCCACGGCTCGGGGAACCTGCGCCAGTGCCGGGGGAACGGCTCGCCGGCGTCCTGAAACCGAGACGCGGGCACCGTGGGCGTTGGTGCGAACCACCGGGCGGGCTGGCGGGCAAACCGAGTGCGCGGCTCCTCACTGCGCGATGTGGTGTTGGCCACTGCCCGTGCCAGCCACCGCTTCATCGGGAGACCAGCCGAGCGAGATTGTCGAACGAGCCCTCCCAGCCCTCGCGGTGCGACTCCCGCGACTGCTCGTCGGCCACTCCGCGGTTGGTCATCACGACGGTGGTAGTGCCATCCGGGTGCTCCGTGAAGTCCACTTCGACGAGTTGGGTGCCCACGGCGACGTCCGGCCGGTCCCACGCCCACGTGAACACCAGCCGCGACGGCGCACTGATCTCGCGGTATTCGCCGCCGCCGCCGAACTCTTCGCCGTCCGGGCTGCGCATCACGATCCGCAAGCGGCCGCCGACACGCAGGTCGACCTCGGCGACGGGCGTGTCCCAGTCCGCACCCGGCGGATACCACCGGCGCAGCATCTCCGCGCTCGTCCACGCCCGGAACACCAGCTCGGCCGAAGCGGCATACCTGCGCTCGATACGGATCGCGGTGGGATCGGTCACGGCTGCTCCTTCGGTGAATTGAGCACGTCGTCGACCGCGTCGAACATCCGCGTCCAGACGACCCTCTGCTGGTCGAACCACTCGGCCGCCTCGCTGAGCGGCGCGACATTCAGCTCGAGTTGGTGCGTGCGACCCGCTACCGTGCGGACCACCACGCCCGCATGCTCGAGCACCTTCAGATGCTTCGAGATCGTCGGCTTCGAGACCCCGAAACCGCGCGTCACCACACCGACCGTCGCCGGGCCACGAGCCAACCGCTCCACGATCCCCCGGCGAATCGGATGCGCGACCGCCCGGAACGCATCGTTAGCCATTCGGGTAACTATGCAAGGCTCAGGACCGCGCCGCAATCCGTTTCCCACACTCCGCCGTCCGTCCCGCCGGCGACCTAGCGGGTCGTTACGCGGAACCACAACCGCAGACGTAGGCGGGCTGTCGGAGGTGGCATTTGTTGCGCGTCGACGAGCTGGCGCGGTTTCGGTTATACGCGCTGCTCGGCCGAGCAACGCGTGTGCTTCATCGTGCACCTCGATCGACGGCTGACCGCGCAGCGGCTGGATGTTGGCGACCTGAACGCGGCAGCGGTCTGTCGGGTGGTCGAGCTTGGGCCGGGTTGTCGCGCTCGAACCCGACCACCCGCCGCTGCGAGGGTCGAGATGCAGCGGTGGAATCCGGCAAAGAACCGCCGGGCGCATCTCCTCCCACCACGCAGATGGGCATCCGTCCCCAGTGAAGCGCGCTGCGAAGCTGGTCAACCGGGCGGGCCCGGCATCGCGCCCTCGGCAAGCTTGATCCGGGTCCAGACGTTCATGTTGACGACGACGCCGACGATCTCAAGCATCTCCTCCTGGCTGAAGTGCTCGGCGAGCGCGTCGTGGAAGCGCTGGAACGCCGCGCCCTGGTCGGCGTCGGCGGCGCGGGTGAGCGCCTCGGTGTAGCGGAGCGCCGCCTGCTCGGCCTCGGAGTGAAGCTCGGTCTCCCACCATGCGGACAGGGTGTCGATCTTGGCCCGAGGGACACCCGCGTCGCGCGCCGCCTGGTGGTGCAGGTTGAGGCAGTAGGTGCAGTTGTTGAGCTGCGAGACCCGCAGGCGCAGCAGCTGGGCGAGGCCCCGGTCGAGCCGCAGGTCCGCCGTGTACCCAAACGCATCCGCGCCCATCCGCGCCAAGCCGATCAACGCCTCGTTCCTGGTCGCGTCGAGCCGGCGGTTCACCACGTCGACTTCGTCGGTCATCTCGGTTCCTTTCGGTGCTCATCGTTCCTCGTGCCCGTGCCACCCGGCCCCGCTCCGAGCCGTCCGCTCGCCACCTACATCCTCTTCGTTCAACCAAGCCGGGGCAGGCACGGTCACCAGATCTAGCCCCGTGACCATCCCCTTCTCCTGAACCATGCATCGAGCCGCGGGCGGGCTTGCGGTCAGGATCGACGGAACGTCGACCCACCTTGGACCCCGGCCGGGCCAGCGGACCTACCGGTTATGCCGCTGGTCGGAGCGATAGCGTCCGACTTTGCCGCGGTGCGTGCGGTGGCCGTGCGATCCAGGCCGCCATCTCGTTGGTTGAGGGTGAAGACTCCGAGGTCATGACGTCCATACAGCCCGAGCTGTGGGTCGACCAGGGGATGGCGGCGATCGCGTTCTATCAGCGAGCCTTCGGAGCCCGCGTGCTCCATGTGGTGGGCGACGGCGAAGACATCGTCCGCTCAATTGGCGATCGGCGAGGCTGCTTTCTGGATCGCCGGCGTAGGCGAGAGTTCTGAGCGCCTGGTTCCCCGAGCGATCGGTGCATCCACGGGGCGGGTGCTTCTGGTCGTGGATGACCCGGACGCCCTTTACGCGCGGGCGGTCGATGCGGGAGCTTCGGAGAAATCTGCCGTCGATCTCGAGCATGGCTGGCGAGTGGGTCGAGTAACGGATCCGTTCGGGCATGAGTGGGAAATCGCGAAGCCCGTCGTGCCCTGGCCACCGTCAGCGGTCCCGGCGTGATGCCGGCCGCACCCCCCCGCTGCACGTGCGCGTTTGCCGATGTCAGGAGGTGTACTTCGATCTGGCTCGAACTGTGCGGATGATTGGGG
>JBKPQM010000213.1:0-6723 GCA_046734095.1 Actinomycetota bacterium
GGGATGTCCTTCTGGGGCTCGGCGCTGGCCTTGGCGGACGCAGCCGACGGCGACGGACCGCTACTCGGTGCGGTCTTCCACCCGGAAAGCGACGAGCTGTGGCTCGGCGGGCGCACCACTGCGACGACGTGCAACGGCACACCCGTCCGCCCGCTCGTCGACCGGCCGCTGCACGAGGTCTCCCTCGCCAGCTACCTGCACCCGATGACCCTGCCCGACGACAGCGTTCGGGTGCCGCTGCTACGGGTGCTGGGCGAAGCGGCGACGGTACGCATGCTGGGTTGCGGGTCGATCGAGCTCGCCTCGGTGGCCGGCGGCCGGCTCGGCGGCTGGGTGCAGTACGACACGCTCGATTGGGACTGGCTGCCCGGCGTCGCGCTCGTGCGCGCGGCGGGCGGCGCGACGCGCGTCGTGGCGGTCGACGGGCACCGCTGGCACATCGCCGGCTCGCGTCAGGTCGTGGACGAGATCACCGAGCTGTTAGGAAGCGACTGACCCGTCCCGCAAACCAGACGGGGTCGTCGACCCACGGGAAGTGACCGGCGCCTGGCTGCACCACCACCTGGGCGTTCGGGAACAGCTCGCCCAACTCGACACCCACCCGCACGGGCGTCACCGGATCGGCTCCACCGACGAGGACGAGCACGTCCCCGGCGACTTTGCCCAGCCCGGCGCGGGTCGCATCGGGGTCGAACGCGCCGTCGGCGTAGTAAATCAGGTGGGCGTTCGGCGTGGTCGTCTCGTCTTCGGCCGCCGCATGGGCCTGCGCGGCGTCGTCCCAGCGGCCGTACACGAGTGCTTTGGCCAGCTGGCGTTGCTGGGGGGTTTCGGTGCCGGCGTCCCAGGCGTCCATGGCCGCGCGGGCCTCGGCATACCACGGTTCGTGGGCGCGGCGTTCGTGGCTGGCCTGCACTTCGGCGGGCGTCGGTGGGATGTCGACCGCCCGCGCACTCGGCGTGATCAGGGCGAGCTTGCCTATGCGGTCCGGATGGGCCGCCGCGTACAGCATCGCCAGGCTGGCTCCCCCGCTATGCGCGATCACATCGACGGTCTCCCGACCGAGGTGCTTACGCACCGCCTCGACGTCGCCGACCAGCCGATCGACGCGGCGGTGCGGCAATTCGAGCATGACCAGCTCGCGGTGCGCGTCCAGCCGGCCAAGGTTGCCTAGATAGCGCGGGGACTGAAGCGGTCCACCCGCCAGCACGACGACCGGCTCGGCCGGTGCGCCGAGGACGGTGGCAGTGAGTTCGGATCCGTCGTAGGTAGTGAACGTCGGCATGCGGGCGCGCTACCAGCGCCTGCCGCCGCCGCCCCACTGCCCACCGGGCCGGCCCCGCCACCCGCAGCCGAGCATCGGCAATACGACGAAGAACAAGATGGCGGCGACGACCACGAACGGCAGTGCGGCGATGATCACCATTGCGGCCAGGACGAGCACGGCGATGCGGACGAGCGCCGACTCGCGGGCGAACCGGTTATACGCCCGGTCAGCGAGCTTCGGCCGCGTCGGACCGCGCCAGGCCACCTCCTTAGCGGGAAATGGGTGCGGCTCGGGCAGGTCGACGAACAACCCGTCGAGGCCTTCGCGGGTGCGGGCCACGCTCGCCTGGGCGACGCGCTCGCCGTACTCCTCGGCGTCGAGCCGCCCCGCAGTGAGGTGCTCGTCGAGTGCCTTGATGGCAGCGTCTCGTTCGTCGTTGCCGATGCGGAGGCTGGGGTTGGACGGCGCGCTCATGACCTCTATGGTGCGCTACCGGCGCGGCGACGCCTAGTGCGAGTTGTCAGCCGTCGCTCAGCTCAGCCGTCATCGCCCTGCAGTTTGGCGTCAATCTCGGCTTGGCGGCGCTTGCGGGCCTCCACCCGTTGCTCGATTACGGCGGCGAACGCGTGGCGCGGCCTGGCCAGCAGCACGAACGACAGCGGCACCGACAGGGCGAGGGCGATGACGGCGCCCAGGAATCCCGTAACACCGACCAGCCAGAGCAGCCCGAACAGCGCGAAGAACAGCCCGAAGCGCAGCGCCGTGTAGAGCCACATGGCACCCATGGACCGCCGGAAACTCATCCCGCCTTGCGCGGATCCGCGTCCCCACCCCTCGCTGTCCTTATCCCGCCTGGGCGGATCCGTGTCTGCACCGCTCGCAGGGCTCGGGTGCATCCCCGGCTCCGCTGCGCGCCTAGCGGCGCGGGCCGCAAGGCGGCGGGACTCTTCGCGCAAGCGCTCATCGCCGCTTGGGTGCACCCCGGGTCCGCTCCGCGCCTTCGGCGCGGGCCGCGTCGCGGCGGCGGGCTCTTCGCGCAAGCGCTCATCGCGTTGTGGTTGCCTGTCCTCATCGGGTTGGTTGCTACTTGCCATGGTTATGCCCAGATCGCTTGCGGCTCGGCGCGGCGCTGCGCGAGGGGCACGGGGCCGTCGTATTCGCGCAGTACCTGGTAGCGGGTGTTGCGTTCGACCGGGCGGAAGCCGGCGTCGCGGATGAGATCGAGCAGGTCGTCACGGGTCAGTTTGTCGGGGGTGCCGAATCCGTCCGCATCGTGCGTGATCTTGTACTCCACGACGCTGCCGTCCATGTCATCGGCGCCGTAGCTCAGCGCCAGTTGGGACGTCGACAGCCCGTGCATCACCCAGAACACCTTGACGTGATCGACGTTGTCGAGCAGGAGCCGGCTCACCGCGAAGGTCTTCAGCACGTCGGCGGGCTGCGCCATGGGCAGGTGAGAGAGCCGGTTGTTGTCGTTGTGGAATCGCAACGGAATGAAGACGGCGAACCCGCCCGTCTCGTCCTGCAACTCACGCAGCCGTAGTACGTGATCGACGCGATGCCGTGGCTCCTCGATGTGGCCGTAGAGCATGGTGGACGGGGTACGCAGGCCCTTGTGGTGAGCCGTGCGGTGGATGCGTGACCAGTCTTCCCAGTGCGTCTTGTGGTCGACTATCTGCTTGCGCACATCCCAGTCGAAGATCTCGGCGCCGCCGCCGGTCAGCGATTCGAGCCCGGCATCGATCAGCTCGTCGAGAATGGCGTCGGCGGTCAGGCCGCTGATCTGCTCGAACCAGTGGATCTCCGTCGCGGTGAAGCACTTGAGCGCGACGGACGGCAGCGCCTGTTTGAGTTCGCGGAGTACCCGCGGGTAGTACTTCCAGGGCAGCGTCGGATGCAAGCCGTTGACGATGTGCAGTTCGGTGAGGCCGTCGTCCTTCATCGCCAGCGCCTTCTCGACCGCCTCCTCGACTCGCATCGTGTACGCGTCCGGGGCCCCCGGCTTGCGCTCGAACGAGCAGTACGCGCACGACGCCGCGCACACGTTCGTCAGGTTCAGGTGCCGGTTGACGTTGAAGTACGTGACGTCGCTGTTCTTGGCGGTACGCATGCCGTGCGCGAGCCGGCCGAGCCAGGCCAGGTCATCCGACTCGTACAGGTCCACGCCGTCGTCGTAGGACAGGCGCGCGCCGGATTCGATCTTGTCGGTGAGCTCGGCCTTGCGGTCGGCGGTCAACGGCATGCGCATCAGGGTACGTCGCGGCGCCCGGCCCGCTGCGGCCAAGTCGGCGCCCGTGGCCCGGGACGGAACGCGCGCCGTCGGCGAGGCTGGACCTCATGGACGTTCCCGCTCATTTCGCCGCATCCGACGAGGACGTCGCCGCGCTGCTCGACGGCACGCATCTCGTCGACCTGATCTCGCCCACCGCCGACGGACTCATCGCGACACCGGTGCCCATGCTTCTCGACGGCACCTCGCTGCTCGGGCACGTGGCCCGCAACAATCCGCACTGGCGGGCCTCGGTCGCCGGCGAGTCGATGGTGATCGCACACGGCCCAGCGGCGTACGTGTCACCGTCCTGGTACGCGGCGAAGCGCGAGCACGGCCGAGTCGTGCCGCAAGCTCAGCCAGAACCGGTCGGCCGCGGATCGCGCGGGGGTCGTTGCCGGCCTGAATGCGCATCCGATTGCGCGCCTGATAACGGGTTGACATCACTAAGCTAACATCGTTACGTTATCGGCGTTCAGTCAGCAGCCGACCGAGAGGTGACGGCCATGCTTGCTCGAATCGCCGATCTCGGCATCCGCAGTCCCCGCCGGGTCCTTCTCATCGCCGCCCTGGTACTGATCGGCGCCGCCGCATTCGGCGGCCCGGTGCAAAAGCATTTGTCGGCCGGTGGATTCTCCGATCCGCGGGCGCCCTCAAGTCGGGCCAACGACCTGCTCGCGTCCCGGTTCCACGCCGGCAACCCCAACCTCGTCCTGGAGGTCGAGGCCGCAGGCGGGGTCGACGGCCCCGCGGCCCGGGCGGAGGGCCGACGTCTGGTCACGGCGTTGGCCGCCGAGCGGTACGCCAGCCAGATCAGCTCCTACTGGACGGCTAGCGCCGAGGTCGCCCCAGCGCTGCGCAGCGACGACGGGCGCAGCGGCCTCGTGGTGGCCAGAATCGCCGGCGACGATGACCAATCGCCCAAGCGCGCGGGAGCCATCGTCGAGCGGATCACCGCTGACCCCGACCCCAACACGAAGGTCATCGCCGGCGGCATCGCCATGGCGTACCACCAAGTGACCAACCAGGTGAGCGAGGACCTCAAGATCGCCGAAGCGGTCGCGGTGCCGCTCACGGTGCTCGTGCTGATCTGGGTCTTCGGCAGCTTCGTCGCGGCGCTGCTGCCGCTCGCCGTGGGCATCTTCGCGATCGTCGGGACGCTCGCGGTGCTTCGCACAATCGCACTCGGCACGCACGTGTCGATCTACGCGATGAACCTGACCACGGCGCTGGGGCTGGCCCTGGCGATCGACTACAGCCTGTTCATCGTGAGCCGGTTCCGGGAGGAGTTGGCCGCCGGGCGGCACAGTCCGGCGACCTCGGTCGACGCGGCGATCCGCCGGACGATGCAGACCGCGGGACGCACAGTGCTCTTCTCGGCGCTGACCGTGGCGTTGTCGCTGGCTGCTCTGCTCGTCTTCCCGGTGTACTTCCTGCGCTCGTTCGCCTACGCAGGCGTAGCGGTGGTCGGGCTCTCGGCGGTGGCCGCGCTGGTCATCTTGCCCGCATTGCTGCGGCTGCTCGGGCCACGGGTGAATTCGCTCGACGTGCGCGTTCCGGTACGTCGCTGGTTACACCGCCCGCCCCCACGACCAGTCGTCGTCGAGCGGAGCTTCTGGTACCGACTCGCGTCGGCGGTCATGCGCCGCGCCGGCCCGGTCGGGCTGAGCGTCGTCGCCCTGCTGCTGGTGCTCGGCGCGCCGTTCCTCGGCGTCAAGTTCGGCTATCCGGACGACCGGGTGCTGCCGAGGTCGGCGTCCACCCACCAGGTGGGCGACGCGCTGCGGGACCGGTTCAGCGCGAACGCGAGCGGTCCGGTCACCGTCGTGGCGCCCGACGTGTCGGGGGCTCCGGACGCGATCGGCCGGTACGCCGGGGCGCTTTCCCGGGCCCCCGGCGTCACCAATGTGGTGTCATCGACCGCAACGTTCGCGGGCGGCCGCCAGGTCGCGGCCGGCAACCCGGCGATGCGTGTCGGCGATGCGACCTACCTCGTCGCGAACACGTCCGCCGACCCGATGTCGTCGGACGGCAAGCGGGTGCTCGCCGCGGTGAAGGACACTCCGACGCCGTGGCCAGTGCAGATCACCGGGACGGCGGCCGAGAACGCCGACAGCCTGCACTCGCTCGGCGCGATGCTGCCGGTGGCGCTGGCGCTCATCGCGCTGGCGACATTCGCTGTGCTCTTCCTGTTCACCGGCAGCGTCGTCCTGCCGATCAAGGCGTTGGTGCTGAACACGCTGTCGTTGTCCGCGACCTTCGGGGCAATGGTGTGGATCTTCCAGGACGGCCACTTCGCCAGCATCTACGACGCCACCGTTACCGGCTTTCTCGTGCCGACCATGCCGATCTTGATGTTCTGCCTGGCATTCGGGATGTCCATGGACTACGAGGTGTTCCTGTTGTCGCGCATCCGTGAGGAATGGCTGACGTTCGGGAACAACGAGCGCGCGGTAGCCGTCGGGCTGGGGCGCACCGGCCGAATCGTCACCGCCGCCGCTCTGCTCATGGCGATCGTGTTTGCCGCGCTGGCGACGAGCAAGGTGTCGTTCATGCAAATGTTCGGCACGGGTCTGGCCCTGGCCGTCCTCATGGACGCGACGCTCGTCCGCGGCGTGCTTGTACCGTCGTTCATGCGGCTCGCTGGCCGGGCGAACTGGTGGGCGCCGGCGCCGCTGGCACGATGGCATGGGCGGTTCGGGCTGTCCGACGCGCCGGCTGGGCACAGGGAGTTGGTATCGACGTGACGCAGGCGCGTCGGCGGCGCGCGCCGCGCGGATCAGGCGAGTTGCTGCGCGGCGAGATCATCGCGGCGGCTCGCGAGTGCTTGGTCCTGCACGGTAGTGCTGACGCCGTGTCGATCCGGGCCGTCGCCGCACATGCCGGAGTCACGCCGCCGTCGATCTACCTGCACTTCGCCGACAAGGACGCGTTGCTCGATGCCGTGGCGGCCGACATGTTCGTCCATATCGACGAGGCGATGCGACAGGCGACCGAGGGCGTCGCGCACCCGCTGGAGCGGCTGCGCCGGCAAGGGCTGGCCTGCGTTCGTTTCGCCGTCGAGAACGCCGAGGTCTACCGGCTCGCGATGATGAGCGTGCGGAGCGTTGCCGGCGACGTCGACGCCGTACTCGGTACGGCGGGGTTCGAGCGCATCAACGCCACGATCGTCGAGTGCATGGACGCCGGA